>CAZSGS010000008.1:0-18733 GCA_964606365.1 uncultured Wenzhouxiangella sp.
GAAGGCCGGCTGCACGGTGATCGACAACACCTCGCATTTCCGCCTCGACCCGGACGTGCCGCTGGTTGTGCCCGAGGTCAATGCCAGCGTGCTCGACGATTTCGGTACCGACGGCGGCATCATCGCCAACCCCAACTGCTCGACCATCCAGATGCTGCTGGCGGTTGCGCCCATCCATCGCGCCGCGGGCGTGAGCCGCATCAACGTGGCCACCTACCAGTCGGTCTCCGGTGCCGGGGCCAAGGCCATGGAAGAGCTGGCCCAGCAGTCCAAGGACCGCTTCAATTTCCAGGAGCCCCAGGTCAAGGCCCTGAACGCGCCGATCGCGTTCAACGTTATCCCGATGATCGACGTGCTGCAGGACAACGGCTACACCAAGGAAGAGATGAAGATGCACAACGAGACGCGTCGCATCCTCGATTCCGACGAGATTGCCGTCAACGCCACGGCGGTGCGCGTGCCGGTGTTCTTCGGTCACGGCGAGGCGGTGCACCTGGAGACGGTCGAGCCGCTGGAAGTCGATGCCGCGCGCGAACTGCTCAGCAAGGCGCCGGGCGTGAAGGTGGTCGGCGACGACGAGATCGTCACGCCCCAGACGCATGCCAGCGGCCACGACGAGACCTTCGTCAGCCGCATTCGGCGCGATCTGAGCCATCCGCAGGGCCTGGATTTCTGGGTCGTGGCCGACAACGTGCGCAAGGGCGCGGCGCTGAACGCCATCCAGATCGCCGAATATCTAATTAATCGCCGATGAGCTACTGCGCGACTGTGTGACGGCGTCCGGCAGCGCAGGCGCTGGGGCCTTGGCGGCTTGCCAAGGCAAGAAGCCCAGGCCCCAGCGTCGTATAGCGCGTGCTCGGGATCCTCATGTATTTCCATATACACGCGCAACGGCTGCAATCCGGCGCTTCTTGCGTTTCACGCAAACCGCACCGGATATTCCGCCTGCGCTCCGGTCCCTGCGCTCCGGCGGCCACCGTCACACAGTCGCTCGCTACGCTCCTCGACGATCAATTCCAATCAGAGATCCCTGGAAAGCGCCGTGACCGCGGCGCTTTCGCATCGTGTGAAGACATTGGTATACTCGCTTGAATTGAAATAAATTTGTCAAGCATTAGAGGGAATCGGCGCTCATGGCCAACACCGCTGTTCGAATGATCGCACCAGTCCTGCTGGGCGCACTCATCCTGTTGTTCCCCGCTGACGGCCTGCGGGCGCTCGGGCTCGGGGAGGCCCGCGTCGATTCCTGGCTGGGCCAACCGCTGGACGTCTCCATCCGCCTGCTCGAGGTCGAGGCCGAGGCGATCGAGTCGGTCAGTGTGGGGCCGGCCTCGCTCGAGGATTTCGAACGGCTCGGCGTGCCGAGCGATTCGCTCGGACTGGGGCTGGAGATCACGGTCGACCGCAGCGCTTCGCCGCCGGTCGTTCGCGTTCGATCCCAGCGCCCGGTCAGCGATCCTGTCGTACAGATCCTGATCGACGCGCGCTGGTCGAGCGGCCGCGTATTGCGTGAATACACCCTGTTCCTGGATCCGCCGGTGAGGGAATCGGCCGCGCCGGCACGCGAGGTCAGCCAGCCGGACACCGAAGCGGCATCCGACGATTCCGAAACCGCCGCGGCCCCGGCCGAGCGAGAGCGCCCGACCCGTCGACCCGCCGAATCCCCCCAGCCCGAGCAGCGCCCCGAGCCGAGCGAGCAACGCGAACAACCGGACGATGCGGCGGCCGATCCCGCCTCACCGCCGGCCGATTCGGTCGCCGTTTCCGATGGCGACACGCTGTGGAGCATCGCGCAGGACTGGCGCCCCGACAGCAGCCTGAGCATGGATCAGGTAATGCTGGCGATCTTCAATCGCAACCGCGAGGCGTTCCAGGGCGAAAACATCAATCGCCTGCGCAGCGGGGCCGATCTGGACATGCCCGGTGTCGATGACGTTCGCTCGGTCGATCGTTCCGACGCCGAGCGCCGCGTGCGCGAGCACATGCGCTCGTGGCAGCCGGCCGTGGTCGAAGACGCACCCACCGTCTCCGACGCGGCCATGCCGGAATCCGCCGCGTCGCAGACCGATGATGCGTCCGATGCCGCTGCGGATCCCGCCGAAGAACAGCGAGCGACGGACGAAAGCGCGACCGAAGAGGGTGCTGCCGAAGAAGGTGCCGCCGAAGAGGACGCCACGGCGGACGAGGAAGCGGAGGAATTCCGGCTCGACGTCGTGCCGCCCGAAGACGACGAGTCCTCGGAAAGTTCGGCGGTCGCCGAGGGTGACGTGCAGCGCGTCAGTGACCAATTGGCCGAGGTCGAGGAGACGATCATCGCCGAGGATCTCGAGAACCCGGCCTTCGACGAGCACGTCGCGGAGGTTCGCGAGGCGCTCGAGCGACGCGACATGGCCGGCCTGGCCGTGGCCGAGGAATCCCTGGCCGAGCTCGAGGCGCGGCTGCGCGATGCGCGCGAAGCGCGGGCCGAGCAGGAGCGTATGGCCCGGTCCGACGGCGGCGAGCGGGCCACCGACAGTGAAGAAGGCGACCAGATCGCCGACTACATGAGCGAACTGGAAGAGGAATTGGGCGCTGGCGAAGGCGATGGCGCCGACCCCGAGGCGGACGAAACCGTGGCCGGGTCGGAAGAAGCGGCCGACGACGACGCCGGGGATGACGACTCCGCCGATGCGGCCGAGCGCGAAGAACAGTCCGATGAACGGGTCGCCGATGAAGACGCCGAGGCGGATGCGGAAGAGGCCGGCGCTGAAGCCGACGACGAGCAGGATGCGCAACGGCCGATGACGGTCACCCGCACCAGCGAGGGCGGCTTGATGGCTTGGTTGTGGCCCGCCGTCGGCCTGCTGCTGCTGGTCGTCGTGGTCCTGGCCGCTCTGGCCTGGCTGCGCCGTCGCCGCGGCGAAGCGGGCGGCCGGTCGGAGCCGACGCTCGGCGGCGGTGACGCGGTCGACTCGGCCCGCGCCGCGGTGGCGCGCGACCCCGAGAACCTGGGGGCCCGGCTGGCCCTGTTGAAGCTGCTCGCCGACGAGGGCCGGGAACAGGAGTTCACCGACGCTTTCGACCAGATGTATCAGGAGGTCGACGACGAGTCCGAACCGGAATGGCAGGAAGCCCTGTCGCTGGCGTCGGTGCACGTGCCCGACCACCCGTTGCTGACGCCGCGTGAGGCATCGCTGGACGAGGACGAGGATTTCGACCGGCGCGCCGACGAGATGTTCGGCATGCTCGACGTCGACGAGGACGCGTCCGATGAGCCCGCGCGATTCGACGACGAAGCCGATCTCGAAGCCGAGGAGACGGTCTTCGATCTCGGGGGCGAGGACGAGGAATCCGACCGCGCGCCGCGGAGAGAGGACGATGTCGACAAGGCCGAGCCGGGTCGCGAAGACTCCTTCGACGAGGACATGGATCTTGCCGTCCTGTCCGAGCGCCTGGACGATCCGTCCAAGGAGCCGGGCAGCGATCATTCGCTGGATGAAGAACGCGACGACGCCGATTTCGGCGAGTTCAAGGAAATCGATGAGTTCAGCCTTGACGACGAGTCCGAGGATTCCGGGGACAAGCCGTCGGAAGCGCCGGTCGATCTCGAGGATGACCGCGGCCGCGAACCCGACCTGGATCTCGACCCGGCGCGCGAGCAGGAAGCCGACGAGGTGTTGGGCGAGTCCGGAACCCGTGAAACCGAGGATCTCGACTTCGAGCTGAGCTCGGACGTCGAGGATGTCGCGTCGTCCGCGTCCGACGAGGGGCTCGATTTCGACCTGGGCGACGCGCCCGGCGCGGCCGACGAGCCGTCCGAGTCCACCGAGGACGCCGAAACCGTCGAGGCGGACGACTCGATCGAGTTCTCCGAGCCCGAAACGCCCGAATCGTCCGAACCGCCTGCAGCTGCCGGTGGTTCGCTCAGCGACGAAGACGCCGACGTCAAGCTCGATCTGGCGCGGGCCTACATTTCGGTCGACCTGGCCGACTCGGCCCGCTCGGTGCTCGAAGAAGTGATCAGCGACGGCAGCGAGGGCAAGCGCGCCGAAGCGAAGAAGCTTCTGGACAGCATCGTGTGATGCCCGAAAACTGAACCGGAATGCGACTGGCCGCCGGCATCGAGTACGACGGCAGCGGTTTCTACGGCTGGCAGACACAGCGCCAGTCGCCGACCGTGCAGGCCTGCCTCGAAAGCGCGCTGGGCCGGGTGGCCGACCACCCGGTTGCCGTGCATTGCGCCGGCCGCACCGACACGGGCGTGCACGCCCATTGCCAGGTCGTGCATTTCGACGCGCAGGCCGAGCGCAGCGAGCGCGCCTGGGTGCTGGGCACCAACACGCATCTTCACCCGGGCATTTCGGTGCTTTGGGTTCGCCCCGTGGACGACGATTTCCACGCGCGCTTCTCGGCGACCCGCCGCCGCTATCGCTACCGCATGCTCAACCGCTGGGTTCGCCCGGCGATCGAGCGCGGCCGCGTGGCCTGGGTTCGCAAGCCGCTCGATGCCGAACGCATGCAGGCCGCCGCGCAGGCCCTGCTGGGCGAGCACGATTTCTCCAGCTTCCGGGCCGTGGGTTGCCAGGCCAAGTCGCCCGTGCGCGAGATCCATCACCTGTCGGTGACCCGCCGGGGCAGCGAAGTGGTCATTGACATCGAGGCCAATGCCTTCGTCTACCATATGGTGCGTAACGTGGCTGGAACGCTGATTCCGGTCGGCAAGGGCGAACGGCCCGTGACCTGGCCCGGCGACGTGCTGGCGGCGGCCGATCGCACCCTGGCCGGTCCGACAGCGCCGTCCGACGGACTTTACTTCGTGGCGCCGACGTACCCGGATCATCCCCAGCTGCCGATCGGCAGAATGATCGATTTCCCGCCGCGTGACGCTAGCCGCTAGCGCACAACGCGCGGGCCAATGAATTCACATCGGAAGGCAGGATGATTCGAGTCAAGATCTGCGGTATCACGCGCATCGAGGACGCGCTGGCGGCCGCCGATGCCGGTGCCGACGCGATCGGACTGGTATTCGCCGAGCGCAGCACGCGCCGCCTCGACGCCGAGCGCGCCCGCGACATCTGCCGGGCGCTGCCGCCTTTCATCACGCGGGTCGGACTGTTCATGGACACGCCGCGTGCAGAGGTCGAGGATACGCTCGAGCGGGTGCCGCTCGACTGGCTCCAGTTCCACGGTCGCGAGGGTCAGGACTTCTGCCGGCACTTCGGGCGCCCCTGGATGAAGGCCCTGGCCATGGGTGGCGAGCGGCCGGACGATCCCGGCGATTTCGACCAGGCCGACGCCCTGCTGCTCGACGCGCACGCGCCCGGCCAGGCGGGCGGCAGCGGCAAGCGCTTCGACTGGGCACGGGTGCCGCAGGTCGGGCGCCCCTGGGTGCTGGCCGGCGGGCTCGATCCCGACAATGTGGGAGCGGCCTGTGCGCGGCTCAGGCCCGACGCGGTGGACGTTTCAAGCGGGGTGGAAGTCCGCCCCGGCGTGAAGAGTGATAAGCTGATTCGTGACTTTATCAAGGCGGTGAAACATGGCTGAAGCAGCCGAAAAGACAGTGTTCGAAACCCAGTTGCCCGACGCCGGCGGCCACTTCGGCGTCTTCGGCGGGCGCTTCGTCTCCGAGACCCTGATGGCCGCGCTCGAGGAGCTGGAAGCCGCATGGCGCCACCATATCGCCGACGATGAATTCATGGCGCGGCTCGATTCGGACCTGGCGCACTTCGTCGGCCGGCCCTCGCCGCTGTATTTCGCCGAGAATCTCACGCGCAAGATGGGCGGGGCGAAGATCGTGCTCAAGCGCGAAGATCTCAACCACACCGGCGCGCACAAGATCAACAACACCGTCGGCCAGGGGCTTCTGGCCAGGGCGATGGGCAAAAAACGCCTGATCGCGGAGACCGGGGCCGGCCAGCATGGCGTCGCCTCGGCCACGATCGCCGCGCGTCTGGGCATGCCCTGCGTGGTTTATATGGGCGCCGACGATATCGAGCGCCAGTCGGTCAACGTTTTTCGCATGAAGCTGCTCGGGGCAGAAGTCGTCAGCGTCGACGCCGGCTCGAGAACGCTCAAGGATGCGCTCAACGAGGCCATGCGCGACTGGGTCACCAATGTCGATGACACGTTCTACATCCTGGGCACCGTCGCCGGTCCGCATCCGTATCCCGCCATGGTGCGCGATTTCAACGCCGTGGTCGGGCGCGAGGCGCGCGCGCAGATGCGCGCGGAATACGGCCGGCTGCCGGACGCCCTCGTCGCCTGCGTCGGTGGCGGCTCCAACGCCATCGGCCTGTTCCATCCCTTCATCGGTGATTCGGACGTGGCCATGTACGGCGTCGAGGCGGCCGGTCGCGGCCTGGCCGGCCACGAGCACGCCGCCAGCCTGTGCGCCGGACGAATCGGCGTGCTGCACGGTTCGCGCACCTACCTGCTCGACGACGATGCCGGCCAGATCATCGATACCCACTCGGTCTCGGCCGGTCTCGATTACCCGGGCGTCGGCCCCGAGCATGCCTGGCTGAAGGATTCCGGGCGTGCGCAATATGTCGGCATCGACGACGAAGAAGCCCTGGCCGCCTTCCACGAGCTGACCCGCTCGGAAGGCATCATGCCGGCGCTCGAGTCGGCCCACGCGATTGCCTACGGCATGAAGCTGGCGGCCGAGCGCGACCCCGGGGAGATCATCCTGGTCAATCTATCGGGCCGGGGCGACAAGGACATCAACACCGTGGCAGATCTGGAAGGAATGACGCTTTGAACCGTATCGACGCGAGATTCGAGGATCTTCGACAGCGCGGGCGTCGCGCCCTGATCCCTTACGTGACCGCCGGCTACCCGACCCCGGAATCGACCGTGCCGGTCCTGCACGCGGCCGTCGAGGCGGGCGCCGACCTGATCGAGGTGGGCATGCCGTTCTCCGACGTGATGGCCGACGGGCCGGTCATCCAGGAAGCCTGCGCCCGGTCGCTGGAGCAGGGCACCGGGCTCGAGCAGGTGCTCGCGATGGTCGCCGAGTTTCGCCGCCGCGACCCGCATACGCCCGTCATTCTGATGGGCTACGCCAACCCGATCGAGCGGCGCGGCGTGGCGCGCTTTTGCGAGGAAGCCGCGGCCGCCGGTGTCGACGGCCTGCTGATCGTCGATTGCCCGGCCGACGAAGCCGACGAGATGCGGGCCGAACTGGCCCGCCACGACCTGCACCAGATCTTCCTGGTTGCCCCCACGACCACCGACGCGCGCCTCGAGCGCGCCGCGCGGCTGGCCGGCGGCTTTCTCTACTACGTCACGATCAAGGGCGTGACCGGTGCCGCCAACCTCGATACGGCATCGCTGGCGCCGGCCGTCGACCGCATCCGCTCGGCCTCGGGCGTGCCGGTCGCCGTCGGGTTCGGCATCCGCACGCCCGAACACGCCGCCGCCGCGGCCGAGAGCGCGGATGCCGTAGTCATCGGCTCGGCCCTGGTCGAGCGCCTGGGCAGGAGCGGTTCGGCCGCCGCCGCGGTCGAGGCCGTGCGCGAGTACCTTGCCCCCATCCGCCTGGCCATGGACAATACCGCCTCTTCGACAAGCGACGTGGTGAGTGCCTGAGATGACCTGGTTCCAGAAACTGATGCCCGCGCGGATTCGCACCGAAGGCTCCAACAAGAGCCGCAAGGTGCCCGACGGCCTGTGGACGAAGTGCAAGGCCTGTGAAGCGGTGCTTTATCGGCCCGAGCTGGAACGCAACCTCAACGTCTGTCCCAAGTGCGACCACCACATGACGCTGACGGGGCGCGAACGCGTCGAAGCGTTTCTCGACTCGGGCGAGCACACCGAGATCGGGGCGGAACTGGGGCCGGTGGACGTCCTCAAGTTCAAGGACACCAAGAAATACCGCGATCGACTGGTCGCCAGCCAGAAGGCCACCGGCGAGCGGGACGCGCTCGTGGCGCTGCGGGGCAAGCTGCTGGAAATGGAGCTGGTCGCCTGCGCCTTCGACTTTCGCTTCATGGGCGGCTCGATGGGTTCGGTCGTCGGCGAGCGTTTCGCCCTGGCCGCGCAGGACTGCCTCGAGCGCGGCCTGCCGCTGGTTTGCTTTGCCGCCTCGGGCGGCGCGCGCATGCAGGAAGGCCTGTTTTCGCTCATGCAGATGGCCAAGACGTCCGCGGCACTGGCGCGCATGGCCGAGGAAGGCCTGCCCTACATCGTCGTGCTGACGCACCCGACCACCGGCGGCGTTTCGGCCAGCCTGGGCATGCTCGGCGATATCAACCTGGCCGAACCCAACGCCCTGATCGGCTTCGCCGGCCCGCGCGTGATCGAACAGACCGTGCGCGAGAAGCTGCCCGAGGGCTTCCAGCGCTCCGAGTTCCTTCTCGACAAGGGGGCCATCGACCAGATCGTCGACCGGCGCGAATTGCGCCAGCGCGTGCACGGGCTGCTGACCATGCTGATGGCCCCGCGTCGCGCCGCCGAGGCCCGCGAGGAAGAGCCGGTCGACGAACAACAGTAGCCCGGATTCCCCCCAGCCGCCTTGAGCAACGATCCCGATCCGAACCCGGTTTCCCTGGGCGACTGGCTCGCCCGGCTGGAACGGCGCGCTCCCGCCTCGCGTATCGAGCTCGGGCTCGAGCGCGTGCGCGAGGTCTGGCGCCGAATGGGCGACCAACTGTCGGTGCCCGTGATCACCGTGGCCGGCACCAACGGCAAGGGCTCGGTGGTCGCGATGATCGAGGCCATGCTGATCGCGGGGGAGTATCGACCGCTCGCCTACACCTCGCCGCACATTCTGCGATTCTCCGAGCGCATGCGTATCGGCGGCGGTGAGGCCGCCGATTCCGACATCGTCGACGCCCTCGATCATGTCGAGCACGCCCGCGGCGAGGTGCCGCTGACGTATTTCGAACACACGACGCTGGCGGCCTTTCGTCTGGGCGCACGCTCCGGCGTCGATGCGCTGGTGCTCGAGGTCGGCCTGGGCGGACGGCTCGATGCGGTCAACATTCTCGACGCCGACGTTGCCGTGATTACCTCCATCGGTATCGATCACGCCGAGTTCCTGGGGGACACCCGCGAGTGCATCGCGTTCGAGAAGGCCGGCGTGGCGCGCCCGGGCCGGCCCGTCGTGGTGGGGGATCCCGATCCGCCGGGCCGCCTCCTCGAAACGCTCGAATCGATCGGGGCGCGGGTGATTCTCGCACCCGACCGCCTGGACGCCGCCGGCCCGGAAGACGAATTGTGCGTGCGCCGCGACGGCGGCGTGCTTCGGCTGCCGCCGCCGGGTATGGCCGGTGGGTGGCAGCGTGGCAACGCCGCCAGTGCCGTCCTGGCCCTGTGCGAGCTATCCGAGCGCTTGCCCCTGGGCGATGAACACCTGGCCGCGGGATTGCGCGCGGCGCGCCTGCCCGGGCGCTACCAGGTCGTTCGGGAGCGCCCGGTGGTGATCTTCGACGTGGCCCACAATCCCGCGGCGGCCGGGGCCCTGGCGAGCGCCTTGAAGGGCTTCGTCGGCCGCAGCACGGCCGTTTTCAGCGCCCTGGCGGGCAAGGACGTGGCCGGTATCGCGCGTGCGGTGGACCCCTGCTTCTCGCACTGGCTGGTGGCGCCGCTGCACGGCGAGCGGGCGCAGCCGGCTGCCGCGATCGCCGCCGAACTGCGCGATGCGCCTGTTTCCGGTAGCGTGGAAACGGTAGAATCCATATCGGCCGCGCTCGAGCGGGCGCTGGCCGACAGCGGACCCGACGATCGTGTAGTTGTTTTCGGTTCCTTCCTCACGGTGGCCGAGGCATGGCCCGAATTTGCTGAGTGATATGGACAAGGTTCTCAAACAGCGGCTGGTCGGCGCCAGCATCCTGATTGCCCTGGCGGTGATCTTCCTGCCCATGCTGTTCGACAGCGGCGAAGACGATGCCGTTGATCAGCGCGAACTGAGTCTCGACATGCCCGAGCGCAACGCCGGCGACCGGCGGGTTCGACGCCTGGCGCTGGACCCCGACCAGGCGCGGCGGGCACCGGGAGAGACACGTGCCGAGCCGGACGAAGACGGGTCTGGCGAATCCGGGCGCTCGAGGCGCGAACGCGCCGACGAACCCGAACCGCGGCCGGAACGAGAAGCGGCGCCGGTCGAGCCCGCGCCCGAGATCGCGCCCGAGACCGAGGTCGCGCCCGAAGCCGAACAGGCCGAGCGCGAAGACGAGCAGGACGCGGGTTCGGACGACGAACGCCCCGACGCCGGGGCCGACGCGGAAGCCGAGTCCGAATCCGAAGCCGAATCCGAAGCCGAAGCCGAAGCCGAAGCCGAAACCTCGCCGGAAGCGACCGAGCCGCCCCCCGAGGCGCCCGCCGCCGCCGATGACGGTCGCTGGTTCGTTCAGGTTGCGGTATTCAGCAACCGCGAAACGGCCGACTCGATCCGGCAGCGCCTGGACGACCTGGGGCACCGCGCGCGCATGGACGTTCTGGTTCGCGACCAGGCCGAACTGTTCCGCCTGCGGACCGGTCCGTACGACGCCGAGTCGGTCGCCGGCCGGGCGCGCAGCCAGATCGCCGCCACCGTGGCCGGGGTCGATCCGGTGGTGCGTGAAAACCCGGACGAGACGGACGGCCGGGCGCGTCAGGGCCTGGCCGTACAGGTCGGCTCCTTTGCCAGCCGCAACAACGCCGAGCGACTCGTCGGGCAGTTGGACGAGGCCGGCTACGACGCCTTCATGCACGAAGAGGAATCCGGCGGTCGAACCATCTGGCGCGTGCGCGTGGGGACCCACGACGAACGCGAGGATGCCGAGCGACTGCTCGAGGACTTGAGCGAGGAACAGGGCCTGCAGGGCATCGTGGTTTCCCATCCATGAACTGGGCCGACTACGCCATCGTCGGCATCGTGCTGGTGTCGATGGTGGTCAGCCTGTTCCGCGGCTTTATCCGCGAGGTGTTTTCCCTTCTGGTCTGGATTGCCGCCGTCTACGCGGCCCTGCAGGCCGCCGGCCCGCTGGCCTTGCAGCTCGAGGGCGTGATCGAGGTGCCCTCGGTGCGCGTCATCATCGCCTTCGTCGGGGTGTTTCTGGTCGTGCTTGCCGTCGGCGGCCTGATCAATTACCTGCTGGGCAAACTGGTCGACGGCACCGGGCTGAGCGGAACCGATCGTCTTTTCGGCGCGCTGTTCGGCGCGTTACGCGGTTTGGCCATCGTCCTGGCGGCGGTGATCGTGGCCGGTTTCACGCCGTTCATCCAGGATCCCTGGTGGCAGCAATCCATGCTGTTGCCGGAGATGGAAAGAATGGCCATCTGGCTGGTCGAACTGTTCCCCGAGTCCATCCAGGCCTACCTGCCCGAACAAGTCACTACTGAAGAAGTCACTACGGAGGCTGACGCCTGATATGTGTGGAATCGTCGGAATCGTGGGCCGCTCCCCGGTAGCCGCCCGGCTCTATGACGCCATGACCATCCTGCAGCACCGCGGACAGGACGCCGCGGGCATCACCACCCTCGACGACGGGCGGATGCGTTCGGCCCGCGGTCTGGGCCTGGCGCGCGACGTCTTTTCGGAGGAGGCCGTGTCCGGCCTGACCGGCGAGGTCGGGATCGGCCACGTGCGCTACCCCACCGCCGGCTGCGACCGCCCCGACGAAGCCCAGCCGATGTACGTCAATTCGCCGTGCGGTATCGCGCTCGGTCACAACGGCAACCTGATCAACAGCGATCGGCTCAGTCACGAACTCTTTGCCGAGGATCGCCGCCACATCAATACCGAGTCCGACTCCGAGGTGCTGCTCAACGTGCTGGCGCACGAACTCGCCCGCTACACCACAAACAGCAACGGCCTGCGCCCGGAGCATGTCTTCGCCGCGGTCGACGGCGTCTATCGGCGTTGCCGGGGCGGTTACGCCGCCGTCGCGCTGATCGCCGGCGTGGGCCTGGTCGCCTTCCGCGATCCCAACGGCATCCGGCCGGCCGTCATCGGTCGGCGCGAGGCGCCGGAAGGCCCCGAATACATCGTCGCATCCGAGTCGGTCGTGCTCGATATCCTGGGTTTCGAGCTGGTTTCCGACATTGCACCCGGGGAGTGCGTTTTCGTCACGCTCGAGGGTGAACTGCACCGCAGGGTCAGCGAGCAGGCGACTTCGCATACGCCGTGCATGTTCGAGTACGTCTATTTCGCCCGGCCGGATTCCATGATCGACGATCTGTCGGTCTACAAGGCGCGCCTGCGCATGGGCGAGGCGCTCGCCGAGAAGATCCTCAAGGAATGGCCGGACCACGACATCGACGTGGTCATCCCGGTGCCCGACACCAGCCGGACGGCCTGCCTGCCGCTGGCCCACCAGCTCGGGGTCAAGTACCGCGAGGGGCTGATGAAGAACCGCTACATCGGCCGCACCTTCATCATGCCGGGCCAGGAAGAACGCGTGCGTTCCGTGCGGCGCAAGCTCAACACCATATCGCTCGAGTTCAAGAACAAGAACGTCCTGCTGGTCGACGACTCCATCGTGCGCGGAACGACTTCCAAGCAGATCATCCAGATGGCGCGCGATGCCGGCGCGAAGAAGGTCTATCTGGCCTCCGCCTCGCCACCGGTGCGCTACCCCAACGTCTACGGCATCGACATGCCGGCCGCCAGCGAGCTGGTCGCGTCCGGCCGCAACGAGGACGACATCCGCGCGGTGATCGGGGCCGACCGACTGATCTACCAGGATATCGAAGCGCTGGAGAAGGCCGTTCGCGGCAAGAATCGCAAACTCGACGGTTTCGACAGCTCATGCTTCAGCGGGGAGTACGTCACCGGCCTCGACGACGGCTATCTCGAGAAACTCGAGGCGCGGCGCTCCGACTCGGCCAGGATGCAGCGGCGCGGAGCGGGTTGATCACCGCCCTTGCCGGCGAGTCGATCCTGCATGCGGGATTGATGGCGCCGGTGCGACAATTCGCGCAATGAGTGATACCGCGATCGTCTGGTTTCGCCGGGACCTGCGCCTGGCCGACAATCCCGCCCTGGATCACGCGCGCGCCCGGCACGCGCGCGTCGTTCCCCTCTATGTTCACGACCCGGCGTCCGAATCGCCCTGGTCGGCCGGCGCGGCCAGCCGCTGGTGGCTGCACCAGTCCCTGCGCGCACTCGACCGCCGGCTCCGCGATCGCGGCAGCCGGCTCGTGCTGGCATCGGGCGATCCGCTCGAGGCGATCGAGCGGGTCCGCAGGGTCACCGGCGCCGGGGCGGTCTACTGGAACCGCGTCTACGAAAAGGGCCCGGTCGAGCGTGATCGTGGCATCAAGGAGCGGCTGCGCGAGGACGGTCTGACGGTCGAGAGCTTCAGCGGCTCGCTGCTGGTCGAGCCGTGGCAGGGCGTCAAGACCGACGGCACGCCCTACCTGGTATTCACGCCCTTCTGGAAGCAGATTCAGAAGCACTGGCAGCCGCCGCGCGTTCATGCCGAACCGCGCGAACTGGCCGCTCCCGTGCGTTGGCCCGCGAGCATGTCGGTCGGTGACTTCGGCTTGCTACCTGACCATGACTGGCCGGACCAACTCGAAGGGCACTGGTCCCCGGGGGAACTCGGCGCCCGGCGTCGGCTGGCGGCATTCGCCGAGCGGGCTGGGGACTACCATGTCGCCCGCGATCGTCCGGACCGGGCAGGGACCTCCTGCCTGTCGCCGCACCTGCATTTCGGGGAGGTTTCGCCGGGCCAGATCGTGCGGGCGCTCGAACCCTCGGGCGAGCTGCCGGCCGGCAAGGGGCGGTTGGTGTTTGCCAGCGAACTGGCCTGGCGGGAGTTCTCGCACCACCTTTTGTGGCATTTTCCGCACACGCCGGAGGCGTCGCTCAAGGCGGCTTTCCGGCAATTTCCCTGGCGCCGGCGCGAAGAATATGCCGATGACCTGGCGGCGTGGCAGCGCGGACGAACCGGCATCCCGATGGTGGACGCCGGCATGCGGCAGCTGTGGCGGACGGGCTGGATGCACAACCGGGTGCGCATGGTCGTCGCCTCCTTCCTGACCAAGAACCTGCTCATTCCCTGGCAGGAAGGGGCGCAGTGGTTCTGGGACACCCTGGTCGACGCCGACCTGGCCAACAATACCCAGGGCTGGCAGTGGACGGCCGGCTGCGGGGCCGACGCCGCGCCGTACTTCCGCGTCTTCAACCCGGTGCTGCAGGGCGAGAAATTCGATCCCGACGGCGATTACGCCAGGCGCTGGTGTCCGGAACTGTCGGGCCGGGACGCCCGGCGGGTCCACCAGCCCCTGGG
This sequence comes from uncultured Wenzhouxiangella sp., assembly GCA_964606365.1. Lineage (GTDB taxonomy): Bacteria > Pseudomonadota > Gammaproteobacteria > Xanthomonadales > Wenzhouxiangellaceae > Wenzhouxiangella. The sequence continues at coordinate 14,199 of CAZSGS010000008.1, forward strand.
GGCCGACGAAGCCCGGTCGCTCGACTACCCGCAACCCATCGTCGATCTCAGGGCCACCCGCCGCCGCGCCCTGGACGCCTGGGAAGCGATTCGTTGAGGCGCCGCCGGTCTATCGCGTGAAATACCAGTGCCACGGCTCCCACCCGATCCGGTGGCGGTTGTGGCGCGGATAGGATTCGCGAAAGCCGAATACGCGGGCATTGCCCAGCAGCCACTGGTACGCGTCGGTGCTGGCGAAGTCCTCGACCAGCGGCTTGACGCCGCGCGTGGTCACGTCGATGGCGCGGCCGCTGTGGTGTTCGCTGTAGCCGGGCGGCGCAGAGACGCGCAGGATTTCCTTCATCGAGTGGCCCTGGTCGAGCTTGCGCCGGAACAGGTTGGCCTGGTAGGCAATGGCGCGGAAGCCGGAGACCATCCGGAGCTCGATATTCGAGTTCAGTGCTGCATCACGCATGCGCCGGAACGCGTCGGCGGCGTCTTCGATCAGGCGCTGCTCGCGTTCGAAAATATCGTGCGCGGCGAACGCCAGGTTCTGGGCCTCGGTTACCAGCGGCATGCGATGGGCCACGCCGTAGTCCTCGGGAACGCCCAGCTTGTCGCACATGTCCAGAATCTTGCGCGTGGGCTCGTCGGCGAGCGCGAGCAGGTCGCGCGTGATCACGATATTGTTCTCGTCGTCGGGGTCGGGCCGGCATTCGTAGCCGAGCTGACGCATGAAACCGGCGACGCGCTTGCGGGCCACGCCGTTGAGCTGGCGGATGCCGAAGCGCAGCGCGTGGCGCTCCAGGGCTTCGAACAGGCGCCGCGGCGTGTCGGGCGAGGCGACTTCCGGGTCCAGGTAGCAGGCCAGGATGCGCCGGTGATCGAGATCGAGCGCTCCCAGGCCCGCCAGACGGGTGCCGTGGGTAGCCACGAGAAGGGCCTGGTCGGGCACCAACTCGGCCAGGTGCGTCTCGACGCTGTCGGCACGCCGCACCTGCGACATCATGTCGGGCAGGCGAGACTTGACCAGCTTGGCGAGGGTGGCGACTTCCGAACTACGGGCGGGTCGAACCCGAATTGCGTTCTCCATGCGTGCTCCGGCAAGTGTTCAAGACCCCGAAGCTCCTGTTTGCTGTCCCCCATGGAGCCGGGCAATGCTATATTTTCACATATGATGCCACGCTTGCCGTCTCTTGTGCTGCGTCGGTCGACAACCGTCGTGGTTCTGCTGGCCCTGATCGCCCTGTCCGTTGCCTTTCCGGCCCGTCATGTTCTCCTGCCGGCCTGGCCGGAGCGGGTGGAAGAGGTCCTGGCCGAGGCCGGACCCGGGCGGGTGGAGCGGTTGCTCGTGCCGGCCGGGGCGGCGGTTTCGAGCGATTCGGCGGTCGTGGCCCGCAGCCGGCCGATCGAGCTGTGGCGCATCGAAGGCGATTCCGGCGAGGTGACGTATGCCTGGCTGGCCGGTCTGCGCGACGCCGAGGGGGCTCTGATGCCGAAACTGCCGGCCTGGTCGGAGCGCGTCCGCGTCGACGGCCCGCTGCCGGCCGGCCAGCGCCTGGTCGTCATCACTGCCAACCACGAGAAGGCCGAAATCGACGCAGCGGGGCTGCGTCGCATGCTTCGCCCCAATGCGATGTCCGTTTCCCAGCGGGGGGAACTCTGGATCGATCGTCTGGGCGAGCGCTGGCGGTGGCCGCTTACGACGACGGCCGATGCGCGAATGACACCACCCGCTCGATCGTCTCCTCGCCACTGGCTGCCATAAGCAGGCGATCGAAGCCCAGCGCCACGCCCGCGCATTCCGGCAGGCCCTCGGTCATCGCTTCGAGCAGGGCGGTGTCGATGGGCATTGGCGCCTGGCCGTTGTCCCGCCGCAGGCGGTTGTCGCGCTCGAAGCGCCGGCGTTGCTCCCGGGGGTCGGTGAGTTCCCGGTAGCCGTTGGCCAGTTCCATGGAGCCCGCGAAAACCTCGAAGCGTTCGGCCACGCGCGGATCGTCGGGGTGGATGCGGGCCAGGGCGGCCTGGCTGGCGGGGTAGTCGTGGACCACCGTCAGGCTGTGCTCGTCGAAGCCGGATTGAATGCGCGTGGCGAACAGCCAGTCGAGCAGGGCGTCGCGACCGAGTCCCGCCGGGGCATCGTCGGCGAGCCGCTCGAGGTCGTCCGTTGCGGCCGACAGGGCGTCGACGCCGAGAGACGCCATGAAGCAGTCGTTCCAGGCCCGCCAGCGAACGGGCCGCGCGCCCCGGGTCGCCGGCAGCGCGTGCTCGATCAGCTCCACCACCTCTGCGGCCAGGCGACGCCAGTCCCAGCCGACCCGGTACCACTCCAGCAGCGTGAACTCGGGCTGGTGGTTGCGCCCCGACTCTCCGCGCCGGAAGACCGGGCCGAGTTCGTAGAGATCGCCGAAGCCCGAGGCCAGCAGGCGCTTGTGAAAGTACTCCGGAGAGGTGCGCAGCCAGCCGGCGGGGGCGTCGGTGGCCACGCTCTCGATGTGCAGGTCGGTCACGCCCGAGGCCGTGATCAGCGGGGTCTGGACTTCGGCCACGCCGCGCCGCGCGAAGAAGTCGCGCACGTGTGCGAGCAATGCCGCGCGCTGTCGCAGTGCCGCGGCCGAAGCGCTCGGTCGCCACTCGGTCATTCGACGGTCACTCCGACCTGCGCATGTCGCCGATCTCGAGTTCCAGGCCCAGCTTGCCGAGCTGGCGCTGCTGGTAGCCGAGCCCGCGGGCGCTCAGCGGATGGCCGTCAAGCCATCCCGGCGGCAGCCCGAGGACGAGCACGCCGTCGTTGAGCGAAAGCGAGAAGTCCGGCATGGCACGATCGTCACGGGGGCGGGCCAGGGTGACGGCGAGGCGCAGTAACGCGGCCAGTCGGGTCAGTGCCAGGCTCATGCGCTGCGGTACCCATTCGATCACCTCGGTCCGGATCTTGCCGCGCTGCAGCGCGATCAGGGCGGCCATGAAGCGCTGCTCGGGGCGTGTGAAGCCGGGCATGTCGGCGTTTGCGACCAGGTAGGCGCCGTGCTTCTGGTGGTGGTGATGGTTGACCGACCGGCCCAGCTCGTGCAGCTGGGCGGCCCATAGAATCAGGTCGCGGTGGGTCTCGCCCAGCTGCCAGTCGTCGGCGACCTGTTCGAACGCCGCCTGTGTCCAGTCGTGAATGCGGGCGGCCTGGTCGCGGTCGCAGCCGAGGCGTTTGGCCATGCCCGCAACGCTGCGCGCGCGCGGGTCGCTGTGGTGCAGGCGCCCGATGAGATCGTGCAGCAGGCCCTCGCGGAGTGCGAAGGACGATACCTCGAAGCGATCGATCTCCAGTGCGTTGGACAGCGCTTCGACGATGGCGAGCCCGCCGGCGATCACCGGGGCGCGACGGGTCGAAAGGCCGGGCAGGTCGATGGCGTCGACGTGGCCGGCCCTGAACACGGCCTCGCGCAGGCGTTCGAGGTCGCTCCGCGCGAAGCCGCGGGCGCCGTCCTCGCCGTCGGCGGCCATCGACGCGAGCGCCCTGAGCGTGCCCGACGAGCCGATGACCCGCTGCCAGCCCAGCTTCCGGCAGGGCGTGACGAGTTCGACCAGGCGGTCCTCCACGGCCTCGACGGCACGCTGATAGCGAGCGGCGTTGATCTTGCCGCGCTTGAAGTGCGCCTCGGTGATCGACACGCAGCCGGCCGGTACGGTCTCGGTCAGATCGGGTTCGTCGCCGTCGCCGATGGCGAGCTCGGTGGAACCGCCGCCGATGTCCACGATGAGACTGCGCCCCTCGCCGACCGGCATGCCCTGGTGGATGCCGAGGTAGACCAGCCGCGCTTCCTCGCTGCCGCTGATGATGTCGATGGGGCAGCCCAGCGCCGTTTCGGCCACCACCAGGAAGGTCGCCGGATGCGCGAGGCGCCGAAAGCTCTGCGTGCCGACCGCCCGGACCTGTAGCCGGGGCAGGCCGGCGATACGCTGCCCGAAACGCGCCAGCGACGCCAGCGCACGTTCGCGTACGACCGGGTCGAGCTGGCCGTTGCGGTCGATGCCGCCGGCAAGCCGCACCATGTCCTTGATGCGGTCGACGATGCGCAGCTGGTGGCCGTCGTGGTGGGCGACGACCATATGGAAGCTGTTGCTGCCCAGGTCGATCGCCGCGTGATGGGAGGGCGCGTCAGGCATCGGCGGCTTTCTGCATCAGCAAATCCTGCACGTGAAGCTCCTTGCCGTCCGAGCGCATCAGCTGCCACTGCCCCTGGCCGTCGAGCTCCCAGGCCTGGACGTCGTCGCGGAAGACCAGGTCGAGGCTGTCGTGACGTACGCGTTCGGCCGCGTCGGCGTTGGTGATGGGGAAACACACTTCCACGCGCTGGAACAGGTTGCGGCCCATCCAGTCGGCGCTGGACGCCCAGGTTTCCGGCTCGCCGTCGTTGCCGAAATGATAGACCCTGGCGTGTTCGAGGAAGCGGCCCAGCACCGAGCGCACGCGGATATTCTCCGACAGGCCGGGCACGCCCGGTCGCAGGCAGCAGCTGCCGCGCACCACCAGCCGGACCGCGACCCCGGCGCGCGAGGCCCGG
>CAZSGS010000009.1:0-15228 GCA_964606365.1 uncultured Wenzhouxiangella sp.
GGGCGTCGAGTCGAATCTCATAAACAACAGCATCACCGGCCAGGGCAATTGTCTCGTCAGCAGTGCCGGCGATGCCGGTGGCCGGCTCCTGTTCGCCAACAACCTCTTCGTCGGGCAGCGCGCCCACGCTCGCGACCGCGCGAGTTGTCATTTCCACACCGATCAGCACGGCGTGGACGTCCAATGGCGTTCCAACCTGGTCGCGGGGGTCCATCGGGGCGTCTGCGCGTCGAGCAACCTGTGCCCGCGCGGCGTCGGTATTCGCCGTAGCGACGTTGACGACTTCGACCCCACACCCGTTCCGGGCAGCTCGATGACCGGCGAGACGATCGAGAGCGAAGCGGTTGCGAGCGATTTCTGGGGGCGCCCGCGCCCAGCGGGAGGACCGACAACGATCGGTGCTGTGGAGCCGAATGGGCCTCCAATCGCCATGCGTTTGCTGCGAAGCCGATTGCAGCGTCCCCGGCGCGAATGATGGCAGCGATGATGGTCGGCAAGGTGGCGACCGCATTGCCTGGTGGCTGGCAGCCTGCAGCCCGTCGTGTTCGCTAACGTACAGAGTCCGCGTTCCGCACCCGGCATCCTGACGCATCGGAAGCCGACATGCTGGCGTCGGGTCGCGGTGGCAGGATGCGTACCGGCGCGCTGACCACCCGGCAGCCCGCCTGAATGTCGGAAACCACCACGGTATTGGCGCCGACCACGACATCGCTACCCACATGCACCCGACCGATCACCATGGCCCCTGCTCCCAGGTAGACGCGATCGCCGATTTCGGGGTAGCCGTCGGATCGCCCCGCGCCGCGGGATCCGATCGTGACGCCCTGGCCGATCGAACACCCTTCCCCGAGATTGCCGTGGATCACGATGCCGCCGAAATGGCCGATGTAGAAACCGCGCCCGATCCGGCAGTTGCTCGAAAGGCTGATGCCGAACAGGATCTCGACGAACAGGTTGAGTACCCGGTAGACGATCTTGAAGGGCAGGCCCAACGGACGGGGACGAATACGACGTGCCATGCGCCCGAAGCGATAGACGGCAATCGCCATGAAACCGAACTCGGTGGCTGCGGCGACACGTGCCCGCCATGGGCGGTGGATACCAGTCATCGTATCGAGGTAGCGTTTGAAGTCCTCGCGCAACGCTCCGCGCTCTTGGGTGGACGGGCTCATACAGGATCGGCTGGCTCGGCCATGGTCAGGGTCTTGCAGGGTGACACGCTCCCCGGACCGGCTTCTGTGCGCTACCGGACAAATACAGGCCCGTGTTCCGGAAAGTCCTGGCGGCGCGCGGCAAGAGCCCCGAGATGCCGGTGACCGATCGTCGCCAAACGGCCATGCTGGTTCATTACCTGCGCTACCTGGGTGGCAACGTGATGACGATTGCCGCCGGGTTCGTTTCCTTTCCCTTCATGACGCGGCTGCTGGACAACCATCAGTTCGGCATTCTCGGCTACTACGAAGCGTGGCTTCTGCTCCTGGCCGGAGTGCTCAAGCTGGGAACACAGCATGCCATCCTTCGCTTCTATCCCCATGCAGGTGGATCGAAGTCGCTGAGACGGTTCAGGACCAATCATCTCCTGGTACCGTTCACGCTGTCTCTTGTCCTCTGGGTGGTCTGCGCGACCACCATCGCCCTGCTGGTCGGGCGTTTTCCGGTCGATCAGCAGCCGATCCTCTGGATTCTCATCGTCACGGTGCCGCTGTTGATCTGGTGCAGCTTCGTCGAGGCGCTCATCTACGCGCTCGAACGGTCGGATATTTCCATCTGGGTCAAGACGCTCTGGCGCTGGAGCGAGGTCGCACTGGTGCTGGTCACGATCGGCCTGATCGAGCGCAGCGCGCTGGGTGTCTTCAGCGCACGACTTCTGGTCACCGTTGTCGTTGCCGCCTGGCTGGCCTGGTGGTTCCGGCGATGGTGCCGAGGTCGCTTCGAGATGCCGTCACGCGCGCCCATCATGGCCGGCCTGGCTTTCGGTCTGCCAATGATGCTGACCGAGCTGACCTCCGTCTTGTTCGGTTTCGCCGACCGCGTACTCCTGCGAAGTCTGACGGGCGACTTCGCGGAGGTCGGGATCTACACGATCGGCTTCGGCCTGGCCATGGCCGTCACCGCCGTGATGGGCCAGACACTCAATGAGGCCTTCACGCCGACCGCCATTCGACTCTATGCGACCGGTGGCGACGAGGCCGTGGTCAAGCTCAAACGCGAAATGCTGGACGTGTGGGTACTCGCCGTCGCCGTGGCGACCGCCCTGTTGCTGTGCGTTGGCCAGGAGTTCCTGGTCATTCTCGCCGGCGCCGACAAGGCGGCGTCGGCTCCGGTGTTCGTCGCCATTGCGATGACCTTGACGTGGTATTCGCTCTTCGCCATCGCCCAGTGTGGTCTGGTGCTCCAGCGACGGGCGTTGCGGTACTTCCTGATCACGCTCTCGGCGGCGTTGGTCAACATCGGCCTGAACGTACCGATGATTCTCCACTGGGGCATCGCCGGCGCCGTTGCGGCGACCGTGGTCAGCTATGTCTACCTGGCCACGATCCAGTACCTGCAGTGTCCCGTCGGGCTGCGCTACCTGCCGGGCTGGGGGCGAATTTCGGGAGCCGCACTGTTCGCGCCGGCCATGTACGCCCTGCTGCTGGCGACCGACTATCTCGGAGCCGAAGGCGATCTGACCCGGCTGGCGGTGGGATCGGTCGTGGTCGCCGTCCCGGCCTTATTGTGGGTATCGACGGATCAGGGACTGCGAGCCGGCGTCCGTCGTATCCTTGCAGCCCGCTCGGCCCCATGAATGCCATCCAGTCGCCGCTGTTCGTGGCGATGGTAGCCGCCCTGCTGGCAGTTGTCGCCGCTCGTTTTTCGCGGCGCCGACTGCAGGCGGCCGCTGTCGGCCTCGTGTTCTTGTGCCTCGGGCTGGCAACTCCCCTGGGCGCCAATTTTCTCGTGCGAGTCGCCGAAGCACCCCGCCCGGCCGGGGCGGTGTCCGTACGGGACGCCTGCCCCGACACCCGGACGCTCGTCTTCCTGTCCGGCGGCATGCGTCGTCCCGCCAGGGACGCCCGGGATATCGCAGCCCTGACGCCCGAGACGCTCGACCGCGTCCTGGCGCTACGGGCCAGCGGCTTGCCCGAGGAATTGACCCTCATCATATCGGGAGGGGGGCCGTTCCGGGTCAAGGAAGCGGAGATCATTGCTGCACTGGTACAAAACCTGGGCATCGAGGCGAGCCGCGTTCTTCTCGAAGCGCGCTCGATCAGTACGCGCACCAGTGCGGTCGAGGTCGCGCGAATATCGCCACCGGCAGCGCGCCGCATCATTCTCGCAACCAGCGCCCTGCACCTGCCGCGCGCTGCGTGGACCTTCCGACGGGCGGGATTCGACGTATGCCCCTGGCCTCTCAACATTCGCTACTTGCCGGTTCGCGGTCCGGCCGCCCTGCTGCCACAGTCGTCATCGCTGGACAAGTCGGAGTGGGCCCTCTACGAGCTACTGGGCCAGGTCTACTACCGGTTGACGATCCGCCCGGCGACATTCGACGATCAAGGACGAGTGTCGGCCACCCCCGTCGAAGAGAGCGACGCGCGGACGGTCAGACCATCCGCAGCGCCGCCCGGTGGGTGACATCGTTGCCCAGCAACTCGCCGTAGACCGACAGCAGGCGATCTCCGATGCTTCGCCAATCGAAATGCAGGACGGCCATGCGGCGCGCCATGTCCCCCAGTCGCATTCGAAGATCCGGGTCGTCGAGCACGCGCTCCACGGCCCTGGCGAATGCAACGGGCGTGTCCGCGATCAGTGCCTGAACGCCGTCCACCAGTCCGATTCCCTCCACGCCTTTGGATGTGCTCACAATGGCCTTGCCCATTGCCATGGCCTCGAGCACCTTCAGGCGCGTTCCGCTGCCGAGGCGCAACGGCACGATGAACACCTCCGCTCGCCGCAGGCGATCATCGAGATCGTCGACGAAGCCGTGAAAGTGAATATTCGGAGCGACTTCGGGCCCGGGCACATAATCGTTCATGCGGCCGACGACATCGACGCGCAGGCCGCGGCGGTGGCGCAGCAACGGGATGATCTCGCGGTTGAAGTGCTCAATTCCGTCGCGATTGGGGAACCAGCCCATGTGACCGACGAACAGCAGGGCGCCGGAATCGGGCGGCCGCTCGAGATCCGGACGGTAGGCCGTCGTGTCCACACCATTCGGGACGACTGAAACGTTTGCACCCGGGGCAAGCGAGCGCAGGCTCAACGCGTCTTCCTGAGAGCAGGCGAGCACATGCTGCGCCTTCAGGCAGGCCTCGGTTTCGAAGTGCTTCAGTCCGACCATGGTCGCGAGCAGGAGGCTGCGCCGCCATAACGGGGTTTCGACGTCGATGCGTGATTGCAGCAGCGCGGACTCGACGTTGTGCTCGTTGAGCACACAGGGTATTCCCGTTGGCACCTGGCGCAGAAGGCCGGCGAGGGCCAGCATGTCCAGATGCACGAGGTCGCACTCGAGTACTTGCCTGGCAAAGGCGCGCTTGAGCGAGCCGGAAGCATAGCGGATATCGAGCAGGGAGCGCCGGCTGCCCAGCCACTGTGCCGCCATTCGAGGCAGCTCCAGGGGGCTTAAGGGGTTGCGCAGCTCGATCATCTCCACTCCGCGCAGGATCCGACGCACTTCGAACGGCAACGCTACGGGATCCTCCGGGCGGCGCAGTGTGAGCAGCGTGACGTCGTGAACGCGCGCGGCGGCCCGCAGCAAGTGCCATGAGCGCAACTGGTGTCCTTCCGTCGGCGGAAACGGGAGGCGCGCGGTGACGAACAGAAGGCGGGCCATCATCCCCTCCAGAAGCGGCCCGGATGACGACTTCCGATCCAGGCCGGCAGGGAAATCATGGCGGCGAGATTGAGCAGCAGGAAACTCCCCGCCGCCGTTGCCAGCGGCACCTGGCGGGCGAGCGCCGGTGCCATGAGCGCCAGGACGGCCGCCCCGTATGCCGACAGCTGAAGCCAGAAGAAGAACTGTAGCCAGGTCGCGCCTTCGAATACCACGGCCAGCAGTGCTACGAAGAAGGCGGACGCCAATGCCCAGGGTGCGATCAGGCGGAGGAACTTGTGCGAAAACCAGGCCGGGAAGAGACGATTGCGCCAGGGAACGAGCAACCAGGGAGCGCGGGCAATCAACTGCCAATTGCCGCTGAGCGTGCGGATCTTGCGACGGAATTCCGTCCGGATGCTCATCGTCGCGGATTCGGCGGCGACCGCATCGTCGACGAAAACCAGGCGATAGCCCTGACGGGCGATATGCATCGGCGTCCAGACATCGTCGAGCAGCAGGTCATCGGGCAGCGGCACGAACAAACCGGTTCGAATGGCGTAGATTGCCCCGCTGGCACCGTGTGCCCAGCCCAGCATGGATTCCGCCCGGCGCAGCGCCGTTTCGATCCGCCAGTACAGCCCGGTTGTCTCGGCGTCCCCCAGCTCCAGCCGCCCGGCGGCCAATCCCACCAAAGGGTCGGCAAGGGCATTCACCAGCCGTCGAATGGCAAAGGGGCCGAAGGCCTGTCGTGCATCGGCGAACACGGTCAGCGGGGTCCGGACCCGGGGCATTGCCCTGTTCAGAGCTGCCGCCTTGCCGACCGGCCGCGGCAAGCGCAATACGCGCACGCGATCATCGCCCAGATCGGAGACGATCCGGGCCGTGCCGTCGACACTTCCGTCGTCGACGACCAGGATCTCGAGGCGATCGGCCGGATAGTTGCTGGCAAGCAGGTTGTCGATGCGGCGTCGAATGAGCGTCGCTTCATTGCGCGCTGCAACGACCACGGTTATGGCGTCGACAAACCCAGCCCGGGGCGGGGGCGGCTGCCCTGTCCGCCTTCTGGCCAGACCCAGGGCGACAGCGGGATAGCCCGCGAAGGTCCAGGCCACCAGCAGCATGGAAACGATGAAGATGGCGGTCATGATGGCCTCACCCAGGCGCTTCGCAGCCAGTCGTAGCCCCGGTCGCCCACGACTCGCTTGGGCCAGCGCAGCATGCGGTGGCGTCCGCGAATCCACCAGGTCGCCGGCCCTTCCCAGCGGACGATCTGACGAAACGGCTCGCGAGAGACGCCGCGGGTAATCGCCACGCGCTCTATCGGGCGATCGGCCCGTGTATTGCGGTTGTCGCCGGGCGCCGAGCCAAAGACACTGCGGTAGCCGGCCCGGGCGGCTGCCTCGACCTCACGGGCGCCACCTCTTCCCCCCGGAAAGGAAAGGAGTGATACTTCCCGGCCGATCGACTGTTCCAGAAAATCCCGGCTGTGCTCAAGCTCGTATTCGAGTGCGGTCGACGAGAGCGTGTTCAGGAAACGATGGCTGACGCCGTGTGAGCCGATGACCATTCCCGCGTCGGACAACCGGCGAAGCTCGCTGACATTGATCATCCCGCGCCGCCCGACGAAGTCGCGGCTCACGAAGAACACGGCGCCCAGGCCGAATTCCTGCAGGATGGGCAGTGCCGTGTCGACAAAGCTGGCGTCGCCGTCGTCGAAGGTGATCAGCACCACGGGGTGATCGTTCGGGCTTGGAGGTGCAACCAGCGCTTCACCCGCCACGGGAAGCCAGCCGGCCACGCGGCATCGGGAAAGATGCTCGAGTTGTTCACGAAACCTGGCCGGATGCACGCTGTACCTTGGATCGTAGTGACCGCGGCCTTCCCGTGCGGCGTGGAGGCCGTGATACATCAAAACCAGCACACGCCCGGGTGCCGGCATCGAATCAAGCGACGGGTTCACGACGCTTTCCTTCGCCTGCCTCGGCAAGGCACAGTTGCAGCCCGCGCAGCGCCAGGCCAACGTAGAGCCAGAAGTGCGCGATCATGGGGTAGTGGGTGAACCGGTCTCCGAAGACGTTACCGATCATCAGGGCGACGAAAGCCGCCGTGGTACCAATCATGAAGCCGTAGTAGAGCCCGCCCGGCGAGGCTGCCCTGAAACCGCGCCAGCAAAGCCGAAGCACGCTCACCAGCAGGCCGGCGAGAATCAACCCGCCGACGATGCCCTTCTCGACCAGTTCGCGCAGGAAGAAGTTGTGGGTATCCATCTCGAGCGGGTTGATCTCACCGTGTTGGAATGTGTGGAATCCAGTCCCCAGAACCGGACGCTTGCCGAACTGTTCCATGGCGATGTCCCAGAACTGGAAGCGGCTTTCAGTGCTTTCGTCGCGCTCGCCCTTCTCGATTGAAATGCTGTCGAATCGCTCGAGGGCCGAATGAGGAAGCAGCATCGGCAGCACCATGACCGCCGCGAGCGTCGGCACCAGCAACCGCAACCTGAATCGCGGCATGACGAACAGCAGAATGGCTGCGGCGAGAATCGCGACATAGGCCGTTCGTGAAAAGCTCAGAACCACGCCGATTGCGGCCAGGCAGGCAGCCGCCAGGCACAGCGTGCGCCAACGAAAGAATCCGCGGGAACCAACGACGAAGCCCATGGCGACGAGTGCCGAGGTCACGAAGAATGCGGCCATTTCATTGGCGCCCAGCTCGAGGAAGGTTCCGTTGATTCGCAGCTGGTCGGTATAGTGCCAGGCGCCCACCGCGGCATTCTGGTCGAGAACAACATAGAACATGTACGGCAGCGGGACCAGCGATACCAGGTAGAGTCTTCGCCAGCCAACCCAGTCCTGGACGCTCATCTGCGCGAGGAACAGGAAGAAGACAGCAATCACGTGATCCTTGAGATACTGGAAATGCCCTTCCGGCTCGTCGACGAAGTCGATGCCCCTGACCAGCGCCACGACGCTGAATGCGATGTAGATCATCATCCAACCATTGACGCCACTTCCACGCACCAGACCACTACGACAGCGCAGGGCCATCAGCAGCGAAGCGGCAAACATCAGGTTGAGGAAGTTCAGGCCCTTGCCGGGGTTGGGGATGTACTGCAGGTAGACATTCTGAAGGGGAATCAGAATCACGAACAGGTAAAGCGCCCAATTCTGCCGCTGCGCCGGGACATGCTGAACCTGTCCTGTCAGGGGCCAGGTTGCCGACGAGCTCATGACGAGACGGCCTCGCGGTAGATACCCGCGTAGCGCGTGGCCATGTGCGCGCTGGAGTAGTGGCAGCTGATGCGGTCGCTTGCTTCCAGCAACGGTCCGGGCGTCCAGCGCAGCGCCATCATGGCGTTGACCAGCGCCTCGAGATCGTTGACCGGCACCACTCGACAACCCGCAATGTCATCGAGCAATTCGTGCACCGCGCCCACGTTGCTCGAGATCACCGGGCAGCCGCAGGCCAGTGCCTCGAGAATGGAGATCGGCATGCCCTCGCGCAACGATGGAAGCACGAAGGCATCGAGACCCGGGTACCAGTCCTCGAGGCTGTCCATGCGGCCGGCGAAATGGACCTGCCCGGACAATTCCAGCTCCGCGGTCAGGGCCTCCAGTTGCGCGCGCTGCGGGCCATCGCCGACGATATCCAGTCGCACTTCGAGTCCGCGATCACCGCATTCCCGAACCGCCCGGATCAGCAGCCCCAGGTTCTTTTCGGGAGATAGACGGGCCGCGGTGCCGATTTGGAGGTATCTCGCGCGGTTTGCATTCCTCGACGCTACCCTGGGTCGATAGCGCTTCGTGTCGATGCCGTTGTTCACTCGCCGGATGTGGCCCGCTTCCAGCCCATGGTCCAGCAACTGGTTGACGATCAGGGGAGAAACCGCGCACACGCGCTTGAAGCGCTTGAGCATCTTCGCCTCCAGCCAGTGGTAGAGACGCAGACGCCCGCCGCCTTCGAGCCAGCCATGAAGCGTGGCGACCCGGGCAATCGGAAGCCCCACAGAGGCGAGCCCTCCGTAGACGACTGACTTGTAGTCGTGGCAGTGGAGGATAGCCGGTCCGGACCCACAGCTGTCCCTCAGGCGGCGGCGCAAGTCGGCAATGCAGTGCGGATCGAGCGGACCTTGGCAGACCAGGCGTTCAGCCCGGATCCCGCGTCGCCAGGCTTCCTCGAACAGTTCCGGCGGTGGATGCCCTGACGGCGAGAAGACCAGCAGGCGAGTGTTCTCGTGCATGGCGGTCTGGTGCCGAGCAAGTTCGAGCACGACCTGTTCGGCCCCGTAGAGGCCGGTGCTGGAGCGAAGGTGGTTGATTGCGATGTTCATGCGCGGACCGCGCCTCGTTCCGAGTGATAGAAGTTGCTGAATCCCTCGATCATGGCCGGCAGCGAGAAGCGGGTTTCCGCTCGCCGTCTTGCCGCTTGCCCCAGCCGCTCGCCGTGTTGGCGGCGGTCGAGAAGTTCGGACATGGCCAGCGCGAGTTCATCCGGCCGGAACGGGGGGACGAGGTAGCCCGTCTGCCCCGGCTCGACCAGTTCGGGATTGCCGCCGACGCGCGTGGCCACAACCGGCAACCCGCAGGCCATTGCCTCGAGAATCGCGTTGGACATGCCTTCGGTGCCGGATGCGATGGCGAATGCGTCGAATAGTGGCAGCAAGCCCTCCATCCGGCGGTCTTCGCCCGTGAATAGCACCCGGTCACCCAGACCCAGCCCCTTCACCTGGCGCCGGATCGTTTCTCCCAGCGGTCCGCCGCCGACCAGAACGAGGTGGGCGTCGGGATGGGACCCGGCGACCATGGCGAACGCCGCGACCAGATCCGCGTGGCGTTTGACCGGCACCAATCGCGCCACGCAGCCGATCAGGTAGGCGTTCTCGGGAAGTCCTGCCCGCGCTCTTCCCTGCAGCCGAAGCGGACGCTCCATGGGCCTGAAGCGGTCGCAGTCGACGCCATTGGGTAGCCAGCGGGTTCGTTTCCGATCGACGCCTTCGTACCGGATCAGCTGGTCCAGTATTTCCCGTGATGGCGCCACGACCAGGTCGTAGCGATGATTGAGAAGCAGAAACAGCAACTTCAATGCCCAGCTCTTCTGAAAGCCCGTGTCGCGACGGTTGCTGATCCGCAATGGGCGATTCGGACCGTCCGGCATCAGCGCGCTGAACAAATCCGCCTTCTCGTGCTGCGACTGAATGATGTCGTAGCGCCCTGCGCGGACGCGCGCCCGGATTTCTCGCCAGACCCTCCATGCGCGCGGCGTGTAGATGGCGCCGACCGGCCGGTATTCCATACGCCGGTTCGCGCTTCCCGAGCGCAGCAGATCGTTGTGCTCGGGTGCGGAGGCGCAACGATCGAGCTGGATCAGGTCGATCTCGAACTGTGTGGGGTCCAGCCCCTCCAGCAGGTGGGTCAGAAATCGCTCGCTACCGCCTCTCTGGGCAAGGTCCGTGTCGGTAATCAAGAGCAGCCTCTGCGGGCCCCGTTCGAATCCCGGGCGCGGCTGTGGACGAGCGCCGCCGATACTACGGAACGCGGCCGTAACAAACGGGAATGCCATGATCACCTCAGCGGCTGGCGTGAAAGGTCAGGAACACGGCGACGATGTTTTCCCGGCTGTCCTGGCCCGGCGCAGTGCTGTCGCGCTCGTAGCGCATCGCGCCCGCGCGGCCGGACCAGCGCGGAGTAAAGTCGCGGGATACGAACAGGGAGACGCCATAGTCGGTATCGCGCCGCCGGTCGATATCGAAACGGCGTCGATCGAACTCGATGCGTGCCTGCAGGGCCGTCAGCGGGCTGATTCGCCAGCTGCCGGCAAATGCAGCGCCGAACTCCTGGTAGTCGAGGTCGTCGTCGGTTTCGAAGTCATAATCTCGCCAGAACGGCGCGATCGACCACTGGCCGCGCGCGAAACGCTGATTCCAGCCGAGTTCGACCTCGTCGAGCTCGTAGAGCGACGCACCGACGGGCAACCGCGTCGCGTGAGGAACGGGCAAGTCGACGGCGTCGATCAAGGTGGTCAACTGCCGGACACTGTCGGACAATTCGTGTCGTGCGAACAAGCGCAACGCGCCCCGATCGACGACATTCCAGTCCACTGCAACGCGCAATAGCGGGGACGACATCGACGGCAGATGATCCGGTTCGATCCAGGTATAGCCGGCGGCAACGTCCAGCGATGTTCGGGCCTGGTCGGAGGTCAGTCGCGCGGTCGCATCGAGGCGTTCGTAGTCGTTGAGATCCGCGCCGCTCTCGCGATATGCGGCGTCGGCCCACTCGACGCCGAATGAGGCGCTGCGCGTTGGCGACAGGTGCCGCAGCAGGCGTGCCGCGGCGCTCACGCGCTCGCTATTGAATGCATCGGTTTCCTCGGCGTAGCTGTGCACGAATCGTGCATCCAGCAGCGCCTCCCAGCCCGGACTCGGCCGAATCCGCCAGGCCGGACCGGTCGCGAAGACATTGGTCTGCTGCAGGTTGTCGGGCGCATCGACGACGAACAGGTTGACAGGCTCGACGCTGGCGACATCCTGAAGGGTCCAGGTCAGTGACTCGGGCACCAGCACCCAGTCGACCAGCGTGGCCAAGTTGGCCCGGAATTCATCATCGAACTCACTTTCCAGCGAGTACCTGAACTCCATGAATCCTGACGCCCGTGCCCGCCACCGGCGTCCGTCGCGCGACATGTCGAGCACCAGTCGGGGAATGAGCGTCGTATCATCCGGTCCGGCAGGATTGAAACGGCCGCGATTGTCGCTGTATTCGGCACCCAGCTCGAGATCCAGCACGATGGGACGAGACTCGTCCTCCGGCGCATCGACGGACTGCGCGAGGGCGCCCTGCCCGGCCAGCAGTAGCAGGAGGAGCCAGGAGGCGGATGCTGTCTGGAATGCCTTCATGGCAGTTGGTTGAATGCCACGCCGGCGAAGCGATCCCGCGGCAATGCGTCCGCCGCCCGGCGAATCGCCTCGGGCCGATGGCGACCCTCGGCGACGACGAGAATGATCAGGTCGGCGTATTCGGAAAGGATTCTCGCATCCGGCGCGCCCAAGACCGGTGGGGCGTCGATCACCACGTAGCGATCGTCATAGCGCTTGCGTATCTCGTTGATCAGCGCTCGCATGCGAACCGAAGCGAAGTGCTCCGGGCCACGGCGTCCACCCCTGCCTGCGGGAATGATTCGAAGTCGCTCCACTCCGCTGGGATGGATGACGGCCGATAGCTCGGTTGTGCCGCCCCCGAAAAGGTCGAGCAGACCCGGCGCCGATTCGGGCAGACCGAAGTCCGCGGCGAGTCTCGGCCGGCGGTGATCGCACTCGAGGAGGAGCGCCGTTCGCTCTTCGTCGAGCGCGATCGAGGCCGCGAGATTGCGAGCGAGATAGCTCGTGCCGCAGCCGCTGCTCACGCCGGTGACCATCACTACCGGGTTGCTCACCAGGCTTCGGGTCAGCACGTTCGTACGCAGCTCACGGACCAGGTCCATCTGCCGCGAGTTGCGCATCGAAGCGTGAATCAGGCCACGCCGCTCGAGGGTCGTTTGTGGTAGAAGTTCGACTTCGGTCATGCTTGCGATCGAGCGCGGCTGCGCTTGTTCGTCGCCTCTGACACTGTCGGCTTCATTCGCGGGGTTGACGGATGGATGGAGCGGGATGTGGGAAGTCATGCGTTCACCGAGATCCTTATCCAGCCCGCTATTGCGTAGGCCGAAAGTGTAATGACCACGAGTGCGACGGCTACTGCGACACGGTGCCGGAGTCGCCGTCGATCTCGCGGTGTCCAGTAGCGCGGCACCATTCCCAGGAGAGGCAGTTGTGTCACCCGCTCGATTGCTTCCGGCGAGCGGATCCTGGGATCGAGCCGCACGAGAAGCAGGAGCAGGCCCAGCGGCATGGCCACCGCGGCCGTCAGGCCACCCGCCGCCAGATGCATGAAGCGCTGCCCCGAGGGTCGCGCCGGCTGAACGGCCGGCTCGTGGATACTGAACGTCAGCCCCTGCCCCAATTCGTCGAGCCGCATCGAAAGCCGCGCATTCTCGAGGCGATTGAGCAAGTCCTCGTAGATGTCCCGATTGACGGCGTGATCGCGGATCAGCTCGGCGTGCTCGAGATCCGATTGCGCCACCTGTCGACCCAGGCCGATTTCCTCGCTGAGCAGGCGCTCGGTGGCACCGATCCTTGCATCGATACCGGCAACGGCATTGCGCAAATCCAGCAGGTCGAGATCCATTTCGGTCTGCATTGCGCTCTGTCCGAATCCCGAGCCGTCGACGCCCTCGTGATTCGGGCTGCTGCTGGCGACAAGTTCGGTCTTGAGGTCCTCGATCTGATGGCGCGCTCGCACCACATCGGGATGACGCGGCTGCAGGTCGAGCAAGAGCGTATCGAGCTCTTCCTGCACAGCTGAAATGCGCTGGCGCAACTGGGCCTGGTACGGCTGTATGCCGGAATCCGGATCCAGTCCGACCAACTGCCTTTCGAGCGATGCCTGCCTCGAGCGCAATTCATCGCGCTCGATCCTCAGCTCCTGAAGCTCGATGCGCAGGCTCGCCACCCGAGCGTCTACCGCGTCTCCCGATCCCGGCCGGGCATCCTCGCTGGCTTCCCGGAACGCTGTCAGCCGCTTTTCGGCGTCGACGAGCATGGCGCGGTACTGTTCCACCTGCCGGGCAATGAAATCGTAGGCGCCCTGGCTCTCCAGCTTCTTGGCTTGAGCGCTGTGCGCCATGAACAGTTCGGCGAATCGCTGGGTGACCAACCTGGCGCGGGCGGGTTCCCGATCCCAGTAGTCGATTCGGATGAGGTTTTCCCTCGGCGCACCGACAGCCGTACGGCCCTTGAGCTCCTGGACGAGTCTCTCGCGCTCGGCCCGGCCAGGCGAGTCACCCAGCCAACCGCCAACAGCCAGGATCTCGTCCATGACCTTCTGGCTGAAAATGACCTCCTGCGCAATGGCTGCCCGGTCGTACACGCTCGTTGGAACGGCACGCCCGTCCATGAGCTGGCGAATGATGTTGTCCTCTGACACGAGTATGCTGGTCGAAGCCCGGTATTGCTTGGGCCACGTGAACGCCACTGCCAGAGCAAGCAGCGCAATCCCGGAAAATGCCAGCACCAGGAGGAGAAAGTGCCGTTGACCTTCACGCAAGCTGGCGGGAAGGTACTCGCTCAACGGGAGAGGTTCGGCCGCATTCGGGAGCTGGTTCATGCGAATCCTTCCTAGAAGTTGCGTTGGGGAACCGTGATCACGTCGCCGGGCATGAGGACGTGGTTTGCACTGAGGTCTCCGTTCTCCAGGATCCTCCTCAGTTGAAGCGCATAACTCTTGGTTTCACCATTTCCAGAATGACGATGCAGGGCGCTTCTGTTGCCTGCCGCGAACTCGTTCGGCCCCCCGGCGGCCAGCACTGCATCGAGCACGGTCATGCCCTGCCGGTGCGGCAGCGAGACGGGCGTCCTGACCGCACCGGTCACTCGCACCCTCGAAAGGTATTCGTGGCTTCGCAATTCGGTAACGATCACGGTGACGTTGGGATCCCTCACGTAGTCCGCCAGAAGATCACGCGCATGATTCGCCACCTCTTCCGGGCGAAGCCCGCCGGCCTGGATATCACCGATCAAGGGAACGGTGATCTTGCCGTCGGATCGAACCGGCACGGTCACGCCGAGGTCTTCCCTGCGCCACACGCTGACCTGCACGACATCGTCGACGCCGATTCGGTAGTCTTCGACGGCCATACTCGATGGCGAAGTCAGCGGTACGGGTCCACCGCTCGGTGTACTTGCGCAACCGGCCATCAGCAGTGCCGCCATCATCGTGCCGGCAACCAGCAATTTTCGAATCTCGCAGATCATCATGAACTGTTACTCCCGGCCTGATCATCCTGGCAACCCTTATCGGGCTACACCGTTCAGCCGATTGGCTGTCGTTGCCAAGTAGAGAGCATCCGGGGGACTTGATCTGTGCGCAATCGAACATATTCGAGTGCCGCGACTGACGGCGTGATCCCGGATGGCATGACGCGGTCGTGAAGATCGCCATTGCGGCGGACTCAATGCCTCCTGCATGCTCCGGGAGTCGGGGGCCTTGCCAGGGTTTCCGCTGATAAGTGCGGGACCGCACAATGTACCGATCCGGAATCCAGCAGAATGAATGCAGACCAGGAGATTCCCGATCAATGGCCCTCATCGACGTCGTCATGCCGACCTACAATTGCGCCGAGTACATCGGCGAGGCGATCGACAGCATCTTTTCCCAGGGGAATCATGCGTTCCGCGTGCTCGTGATCAACGACGGCTCAAGCGACAATACCGAAGATGTCCTCGAGCCCTACATGGATCGCATCGAGTATTTCAGCAAGCCCAACGAGGGCGTGGTCGCGACGCGCAACTTCGCGCTGGATCGGCTCGAGAGCGATTTCGTGGCCTTCCTGGATGCCGA
>CAZSGS010000009.1:15238-17914 GCA_964606365.1 uncultured Wenzhouxiangella sp.
AAGATCGACAAGCAGCTCGTCACGCTCAACCGCGATGGCGGCATCGGGGGCGTCTACGCGAACGCAGTCCTGGTCGACCGCAGGGGAAACCCCAACGGCCGTGATTATGTCGACGAAGAGATTCGAGCCGATCTGGTCCCGGATATCTACCCCTACCTGTTCCTGAAGAATCCGATCCCCACCTCGACAATGATCCTGCGCCGCGAACACCTGGAGAAGGCGGGACGGTTCGATTCCGCCTTGCCCGGCACCGAGGACTACGACATGTGGTTGCGTATCGCCCGTTCGACGCGCCTCAAGTACATCGACGAACCGCTTGCACGCTATCGCATGCATGGATCGAACATCAGCAACAACCTGCTGGTGCGCCATCGAGACAACCTGATCATCCTGAACCGGCACCTGAACCAATCACCCGAAGTTCGTACCAGCCTGGGGCGGCGGCTTTCCCGGCGGCTGGTTCGCGAGCACTACAGCTATGCCTACTGGCTCTACAAGTCCGGCCGGCGCTTCCGAGCCGCCGCTCAGCTGCTGCCATGGATGCGCTACAAGCTCCTTGCCTGAGCCGACCTGCGCGATACCGAACTTATTCGAAACACCAATCTCGCGTAGAAGTGTCGCCTGTGAAGGCCCTTCTGCCTGAACAGCGACCGATTTGAACCACTGGGGAGCGAGTCGATGAAACGTCCGTACCAACGACAGTCAATACTGGTCACCGGCGGTGCCGGGTTTCTCGGATCACACCTGATCGACCGCCTGCTGGCGGACGGCCTGGAGGTCGTTTGCGTCGACAATTTCTTTACCGGGAGCAAGGCGAACATCGTTCACCTGCTGGATAATCCTCGATTCGAGCTGCTTCGCCATGACGTCACTTTCCCACTCTACGTGGAAGTCGACGAAATCTGGAACCTGGCGTGTCCAGCATCGCCCGTTCACTATCAGCACGACCCGGTTCAGACCACCAAGACTTCGGTCATCGGTGCGATCAACATGCTCGGCCTGGCAAAGCGCCTGAACTGCCCGATACTGCAGGCTTCCACCAGCGAGGTCTACGGAGACCCGATCGAGCATCCCCAGACGGAGGACTACTGGGGCCATGTCAGTCCGATCGGGCTGCGCGCCTGCTACGACGAAGGCAAGCGCTGCGCGGAGACACTGTTCTTCGACTATCACCGTGAACACGGGCTGGCTATCCGCGTGCCGAGGATCTTCAATACCTATGGCCCCCGCATGCGTCCGGACGACGGCCGCGTGGTCTCGACCTTTATCGTGCAGGCGCTGCAGAACAAGCCCCTGACGATCTTCGGATCGGGCAGCCAGACGCGTTCTTTCTGCTACGTCGACGATTTGATCGACGGGTTCTTGCGGCTGATGCAGGCCGACTCCGCGCCTTCCGGACCGATCAACCTTGGCAACCCCGTGGAATTCACGATGCTGGAACTGGCTCAGCTCGTCATCGAGCTGACCGGGTCAGGCTCACGAATCGAGCATCGGCCCCTGCCCTCCGATGATCCGAAGCAACGCTGTCCCGATATCACGCGGGCGCGCGAGGCGCTGGGTTGGGAACCGGTGGTGGCATTGCGCGACGGGCTGTTGCCGACAATCCGGTACTTCGATGCCCTTCTGGGGGGGCGTTCCGAGCCAGGAGACGAAACGCTCAACTCTCCCGTGACTTCGATTACCACCCAAACCGGTGCAGTACCAGCGGTGCCGTAGGGTCGCCAACCCGGCGGCAGATCAGTCGCAGCGAAAGCCCAGCATTTCCAGGCCGTCGTCGCAGTCGGTCGGGTGTCTACTGGGCACAGGATTCGGTTCGACTACGCTATCTTGTGGGCAGAAAGGAAATAGAAACCCTCGAATGAGCGCCAAACGCCTGATCCTCGCAGCCCTGGCTCTGCTTTGTTGCGCCCCCGCGCTCGTAGCCGGTGAGGGGGACCTCCACATGTTGGTCTTCGGCAGCGACGGCTGCCCCCACTGTCAGGCCCAGAAATCCTTCATCGATGAGCTCGACCGGGATCACGACAGGCTCGACGTGCTGACCTTCGACGTGCGGCGCAGTTCGGAGAACCGAAAGTTCTTCCAGGCGATCGCGAGTGCCCACGGCGTGGACGCCGACTCCATCCCCGCCATCTTCGTCGGCGGCGGGGCGTGGATCGGCGACAGCGATCCCATCCGTCAGCAAATCACGGTCCATGTCGCACGTTGCATTGAGCGGGGTGACTGCCCGGATTCGCGCGCCATGTACCAGCCATCGGAGACAACGCGCACCGCGCAGCAGCCGGCCACGCTCGATCTGCCCCTGCTTGGACCCGTTGACCTGATGCTGCAGCCGATGGTGATCTCGACCGTATTGATCGCCTTCGTTGACGGGTTCAACCCGTGTTCACTTTGGGTGCTGACCATGCTGCTCGCCCTGGTCATCCACTCTGGTTCGCGCAAGCGAGTCATGCTGGTCGGCGCGACCTTTCTGCTCGTGACAGCCACGATCTATGGCTTGTTCATTGCCGGGGTGTTCGGCTCACTGGCTTTCCTGCTGGTGAACAGCTGGATCTACTGGATCGTCGCCCTGTTCGCCCTCGTTTTCGCGCTGGTCAACATCAAGGACTACTTCTGGTTTCGCCGCGGCGTCTCCTTCACGATCGACGACAAGCGCAAGCCGGGAATCTACCGCCGAAT
>CAZSGS010000010.1:0-17751 GCA_964606365.1 uncultured Wenzhouxiangella sp.
GCCACTATCCCCAGGCAGACGAGCAGCGCGGTTATGACGCCGCTGACCCATCCCCTCGCGCTACAAGACATCGGTCGGGTCCACATCCACGCGCCAGCCGGGCGGTATGTCGATCCCCCGCAGCAGGTCGGGCGGGTCGGCGGCGCGCACGATGATTTGCCAGCGATAACGGTCGCGCAGCCGGTCAAAAAATGGAGGCGCAGGGCCGATCAAGTCAGTCTCGTCAAGCCCGCGCCGGGCCATCTCCCGGCGGATCGTCTGGGCCAGCGCTTGGGCCTCCTCGCGGGCGCTGGAGAGCCGCTCGTCGGCCAGGTCCGGGTAGAAGCGGGCCAGGTACTCGGGCATGACCATGCCCTTGTAGCTGATCGTCCGGGCGGACAGGCTGGCGATGTACTCGGGTCGGTCGCCGCGCGACTGCTCGCAGCGGCGGCGTGCCAGGAAAAGCCGGCGCTCGAAATCGTCGGCGTCCATGTCGTCCGGCGCGTTGACGAAGACCTGTTCGATGCGCGGCAGGGTGGCCCGGGCGGAGTCGCCGCAGGCGTCTGGCTCGACCGGCACGCGGCGCCATCCGGCCACGGCGAGGCCGCGTGCCTCGATTTCGGCATCCAGTAGCGCCTGCTGGTCGGCGGCGCGTTCGTCGTTGTCGGCCAGGAACACCGAGCCGACGGCGAAGCGTCGGGCCGGTTGCAGGCCGGCTTCGGTGGCGACCGCGCGCAGGAATTCGGTCGGCATCTTCAGCAGCAGGCCGCAGCCGTCGCCGGTCTTGCCGTCGGGTGCCACCGCACCGCGGTGGGTCAGGCGCACCAGGGCCTTCACGGCATCGGCGACCGTGTCGTGCGTGGCCTCGTCGTCGAGCCGGGCGATCAGCCCGAAGCCGCAGGAATCCTTTTCGAAATCAGGATGATGGAGGGTCTTCAATCCGTTCTCCCGCCCCGCCTGCCGGCAAGAGGCATACGTTGGCGTATGGTCGGCGAATCCATGAGGATACCGCTTTCGACACTCGCATGCGTCAATAATCCCGGATTCACCTTGATAGTGGCGCGATTGAGCCCAACAATCAACAACGTTACCCCAATGAGCAGGATGTAGGTCAATGCCCCTCGACCCCGCCGTAAGAGAAAAGATCGAATCGCAGATCGCCTCCCACAACGTGGTGCTCTACATGAAGGGCACGCCGAAGATGCCGCAGTGCGGCTTTTCCGCGAAAACCGCCGGCATCCTCGACCAGTTGCTCGACGGGGACTACGTCAGCTACAACGTGCTCGAGGACGAGTCGGTTCGCGAGGGCATCAAGGTCTACGGTGACTGGCCGACCATTCCGCAACTCTATGTCGACGGCGAGCTCGTCGGCGGCAACGACATCATCGGCGAGATGTTCAACACCGGCGAACTGCACGAGATGTTCGGCCTGGACAAGCCCGATCGTACGCCGCCGGAAATCACCATCACCGATACCGCCGCCGAAAAGATCCGCGAATTCCTCGACGCCTACCCCGGCAACCACCTGCATTTCGCCATCGATGCCGGCTGGGACGCCCAGTTCCAGGTCGGTCCGAAAGAGGGCAGCGAGATCGAAACCGAATCCAACGGCATCACCGTGCTGATGGACCTGGCCAGCGCCCAGCGCGCCCGCGGCGCCACCATCGACTGGGTGGAAACCGTCTCGGGCGAGGGCCTCAAGCTCGACCTGCCGGGAGCCCCGGCGCCGGTCAAGCAGATGACGCCGGCCGAGTTGCAGGAGCGGATCAATTCGGGTGAACGGCTTCTGGTGATCGACACCCGCGGCGAAGCCGACCGCGCCGAGAAGCCGCTGGATTTCGCCCGGCCGCTGGATGCCGACCTGATGGCCGAACTCAAGGACGGCGACCCCAATCAGCCGCTGGTGTTCGTGTGCAATGTCGGCCAGACCTCGCAGCAATACGCCGAGCACTACCGCAAGCAGGGCTACACCCAGGTTTACAACCTCGAAGGCGGGGCCCAGGCGATTCTCGGCTGACGAGCCCGCGCTGGGCTCGAGGAGTCAGCGTGGTCGGGGTTTCGGTTCCGGGGAGCGCGGAGCACGTCGACGGTGCTGTGTCCCAAGGGCAGTCCAGACTTCCGTTTTGTCCGCCTCCGTCAGCCCGATGCCGCTGTTCTCTGTGTGATGGGTCGCTGGGCGGCGGCTCGTTTTTGACGTACACGCCTGATCGGGTATAATTTCGCGACACCAATCACACTAGACCAGCGCCCAGACCCGGTCGTTTCCAGAGCAAATCTGGTTGAACCAAAGGGGGGTCGAAGGCCGGGAGACAGAGCAAATGAAACGATTGATGGCGCTGATGGCGCTTGCAGGGGGGTTGTGTGCGCAGCAGGTGAGCGCAGAGGGAACGTTCGAGCTGCGCCAGGGGGTGTCGACCAGCGACGACATCTACCTCGAGGGCAGTCTTTCCACCGGAGACGTCAACTACGACCAGCACCGGGTCACCTTCCTCAGGGTCGATATTCTGGATCCGTCCAACGAGGTGATCGATCTGTACGGGCAGGCCCTCGGCGGCAGCCCGGACGTGCAGGTGTGGTGTCCGGGACGCATTCCCCGTCCAACGCCCGATGAACCGTATACCGTCCCGACGCCGGATTTCAGCGCCGACTTTACGAGTACGTTCGGCGAGCTGACCAGCTTTACCGACGTAGAAGACGTGCAGTCCATCGGCACCCGCCCCCGGGACCCGCGCACCTACTCGCTTACCGGCAGCTCCCCCACCTGCGGCACGGCGGGTGCCTACACCATCCGGTACGCGAGCGCCGGTATCGACGGGAGCGGCCAGCGATACTTCGACGTGCGGGTTCGCGATACCGCCGCCTCGACGCTGGAGACTGGTCGCGTGTGGGCCGACAAGTATGCGTTCAGCATGGCCAGCCCAACCGCTACGGTGGGGACGGAGCTTTACGTCGTTGCGGGAGAAGATCGCGGCAGCGACTACCTGGGCATCGTCTGGCTGCTGGATCTCAACGATGTCGCACCGTTCGGTTTTCAGCTCTATGCGAACGAGCGTGGCGTCGGGCCCGAGCAGTACAACTACAAGTCGGTCGGCAGTTCGGCCTCGCCGCCGCCCGAAATGGATCCGCAGTATCCGATTTACCTCAACCCGCCAGACAAGCCGGTGACGACGCCCGGTGCACTGGGCAACATCGAGGCGATCGAGACGCAGTGCGTGGCCGGGGGAGCCACCGATGTCATCTTCCGGTTCGAGACGGCGGGAGCCCTGCCTTACACCATTCGCCTCGATGAAGATCAGGACGGCGAGTTCGATCTCGACGAAGTCATCGCCACGGGCACGTCGGTCGACGGTACCAACACCGTCATCTGGGACGGCACCCTGCCCGGCGGCGGCACGATTTCGACCGGCACGAACTACGATGTGGAGCTCTCCCTGACCACCGGTGAGGTCCACTTCCCCTTCTACGATGTGGAGGATGCCGATCCGGGCCCGGTCATCACGCCGGTCAGCATTTCGTCCTCGTCGACGACCGAGCGCTACTACTGGGACGACACCGACCCGAGCATCACCAGCAGTTCCGGCGGCGGCACGACCAGCGGGCCGAACGGCACGACGTCCACGCACGATTGGGCCAACGGCACCGACGACTACAACGACGCCAACATGATCGATACCTGGAAGTACGCCGACGTCCAGTCGATCCAGGACGTCTACCAGCTTCCGAGCTCCTGCGCGGCCGAGCCCGAAATCGGTCTGGCCAAGGATGCCGCGATCACGGCCGACAACGGCGACGGCAGTGTCGAACTGACCCTGGACTTCCGCATCGAGAACATGGGCAACATCGACTTGTCCGATGTCCAGCTCAGCGACGATATCGCCGATGCGCTGCCCGCGCCGGTGAGCTGGAGCATCGACAGCGTCACCACCAGCGCCAACCTCACCGCCAACGGCGCCTTTGACGGCGATGCCGATACCAACCTGCTCGACGCCTCGGCCAGCACCCTGCCGCTGGGAGAAGTCGGCCTGGTCTCGGTGGTGCTGAGCGTCGATTTCAACGGTGAGACGGGCCCGTTCACCAATACCGCCGCGGTCGCCGCCGACGACGGCAGCACGAGCGTTTCGGACGACTCGAACGCCGGCACGGACCCGGACCCCGACGGCGACGGAGACCCGAGCGAAGACGCGCCTACGCCGCTGCCGGTCGCCGAGTCCGACCTGGAGGTCGACAAGACCATCGACCCGGCCACGCCATATGTGGGTGAGACGGTGACCTGGACGGTGACCGTGACCAACGAGGGCCCGGTGACCGAGACCGGTGCCGAATTGACCGAGACACTGCCCGCAGCCTTCGCCGTCGACACGGTCACACCCAGTGCCGGAACCTGGTCGTCGCCCGTCTGGACGCTACCGACGCTGGCACCGGGCCAGTCCGAGACGCTGGAGATCGCCGGCAGCTTCACGACCGACGGCAATTTCATCAACGTGGCGGAACTGACCGCCGCGACCAACCCGGATCCTGACAGTACGCCGGACAACGGTCAGCCCGGGGAAGACGATCAGGCTGAAAGCTCTGCCGTGGTCGCGCCGCTGGCCGACATCGCGGTGAGCAAGAGCGACGGCGGCGCCTCCGTAGTGCCGGGCGACACCATCACCTATCAACTCGAGGTGAGCAACGCCGGGCCTTCGTCGGTGACCGGCGTCGAACTCGACGATCCGACGCCGGCAGGGCTGACGCTGGAAAGCGTTGCCGCGCCGTGTGGCAGCGGCTTTCCGTGCACCCTGTCGGAGATCAGCGCCGGCGGATCGATGACGGTCGACGTGACGTTCTCCGTGCCGCCGGACTACAGCGGCAGCGACCCGATCAGCAACACGGCCACCGTCACGAGCCCGGTCGACGATCCCGATTCCGGCAACGATTCGGCCACCGACACCACGCCCCTGGCGCCGGCCGAAACGGATCTCGCCGTCGACAAGACCGTGGACGATGCCGGACCGAACGTGGGTGACGACGTTGCCTTCACCATCGATGTCGTCAACAACGGTCCCTCGAATGCCACCGGGGTGACGGTGACCGATGCCCTCCCGACCGGCTACAGCTTCGTCGCCGCCAGCGAATCTCAGGGGAGCTACGACAGTGGTACGGGTGTGTGGTCGGTCGGGGCGCTGGCCGACGGCAGCTCGGCGTCTCTCGAGATCACCGCGACCGTGCAGTCCGGCGGCGACTACGTCAACTCGGCCTCGGTGACAGGCGACGAGTTCGATCCCGACGGCAGCAACAACGATGATGACGCTTCGGTCTCGCCGACGCCGGTCGCGGATCTGGCCATCGGCAAGACCGACGGCGGGGCCAGCGTGGTGCCGGGCACGAACGTCAACTACACGATCACGGTCGACAACCTTGGACCTTCGGCCGCCGACAACGTGATCGTGACCGATCCGACGCCTGCCGGCCTGACGCTGGTTTCGGTGTCGGGCCCCTGCGGTTCCCTGCCGTGCAATCTCGGCACCATCGCCGCCTCGGATTCGGCGGCATTCACGGTCACCTTCGCCGTGCCGCCCGACTACAGCGGTCCGTCCCCGATTTCCAATACCGCGAGCGTCGTCAGCGACGCCGGCGACCCCGACAGTGGCAACGACAGCGCCACCGATACGACGCCGGTGGCAGCGCCCGTTGCCGACCTGGCCATCGCCAAGGACGATGGCGGCGCCAGTGTCACGCCGGGCGAGAACGCCACCTGGCAGGTCAGCGTACAGAATCTCGGCCCTTCGGACGCCACCAATGTCGTGATTGCCGAGACGCCGCCGCCGGGCACCAGCTTCGTTTCGGCCACCGCGCCCTGTTCCGGCGGATTTCCCTGCACGGTTCCGACACTGGCGGTCGGCGACACGCTGGTCTTCGACGTCACCTTCGAAGTGCCCGCCGACTTTGCCGGTCCCGGAACGATTGCCAACACGGTCGATGTCGCCAGCGACACCGGTGATCCGGACGGCGCCAATAACAGCGCCAGTGACGATGCATCGATCACCGCGCCCAGCGCCGACCTGGCGGTTTCCAAGGTCGTCGATGAGGCCAACCCCGTCGTCGGCTCGAACATCGTGTTCACCATCGACGTTACCAACAACGGCCCGTCCGATGCCACCGGCGTCGAGCTGACCGACCTGCTGCCGTCCGGATACGCCTTCGACGCCGCGGCGCCGAGCCAGGGCAGCTACGACGACGGCAGCGGTGTCTGGACGGTTGGAACCGTAGCCAGTGGCGACAGCGCGACCCTGGCCGTCACGGCCGAGGTGCTGGCCGGCGGAGACACGCTCAACGTGGCGACCGTGTCGGCGAGCGACGCAAGCGATCCCGACCCCGACAACAACCAGGACGACGCAGACACCTCGCCGACCGCCAGCGCCGATGTATCCGTCACGAAGATCGTGGACAACGCCACGCCCAACGTGGGCGAGCAGGTGACGTTCACGGTCACCGTGAGCAACGACGGTCCGTCGGATGCGACCGGCGTCAGCGTCGACGATGCGCTGCCCAGCGGCTACAGCCTGGATTCGGTCACGCCCAGCCAGGGCAGCTACACGGCGCCGACCTGGTCGGTCGGCAACCTGGCCGACGGTGCTTCGGCCACGCTCGATATCGTGGCGACGGTCGAAGCCTCCGGTGACTACGCCAACACCGCCACCGGTACGGCGACCGAAGACGATCCGGATCCGTCGAACAACGAGGATACCGAGACGACCAATCCCGTCGACCAGGCCGACCTGTCGGTCAGCAAGGACGACGGCGGCGCGTCGGTGATTCCGGGCGAGACGGTCGCCTACACGATCGAGGTCAGCAACAACGGCCCGTCGACGGCCACCAGCGTCACGCTCGACGATCCCACGCCGACCGGCCTGGTGTTCGTCTCCGCCGACGGCCCGTGCAGCGGCGGCTTCCCGTGCAGCCTGGGCGACCTGGCCGACGGGGCGAGCGCGACGGTCGAGGTGGTCTTCGAGCTGCCCTCGGACTACAGCGGCCCGGACCCGATCAGCAACACCGCGTCGGTCAGCAGCCCGACCGACGATCCGGACGGCTCGAACAACGACGCGACCGATACCACGCCGGTCGACGCGTCCGAGGCGGACCTGGCGGTGGTCAAGAGTGTCAGCCCGGAAGAGCCCGAGGTCGGCGATACCGTGACCTTCACGATCGAGGTCAGCAACAACGGCCCCGCGGATGCCACCGGGGTTGTCGTCAACGACCCGCTGCCGGCCGGCTATACCTTCCAGTCGGCCTCGGCCACCGAAGGCAGTTACAGCGCCCCGGACTGGACGGTGGGCGGCCTGGCCGACGGCGACAGCGCCACGCTGACCATCGAGGCGCTGGTCACCGACGTCGACGACTATCTCAACGTGGCTACGGCCAGCGGCAACGAGACCGACCCCGATCCGTCGAACGACAGCGACGAGGCCTCGATCCGCCGGCTCGTGCTCGATCTCACGGCGGTGTGCATCGACGACGCGGCCTATGTCGACTACACGGTCACGCCGCTGGGCTTCACGCCGGGCGCCGATCCGGTCGATATCGAGTGGATCACGGAGGACGGCAACGCCACCGTCGTCGAGACCCTGACCGACGAGCCGCTCACCGGTCAGCTGCTGTGGCCGGGCACGGTGCTCGACGGCGGCGGCAACCCGACCGACTGGCCGGGCTGGGACTTCGTCGGCGGCGAATGGGTCGAGGACAACGACGGCCTCCGCCCCGACATGCTGGTGCGCACCAGCATCAATCCGGAAGACGAGGGCGTGGTGACCTATCCGGCGGCGACGCCGACCTGCTCGGCCAACCCGCCGGTGGCGGATCTGGCCGTGACCAAGGACGACGGCGGGGCCGTCGCGTCGGTGGGCGGCAGCGTCGACTACACGATCGAGGTGACCAACAACGGGCCGTCGGCGGCGGAGAATGTGACGGTCGAAGACCTCACGCCCCCGGGCCTGGTCTTCAATGCCAACGCCGGTGCTTGCACGACTCCCTTCCCGTGCTCGCTCGGTACGCTTGCCGTCGATGAAACGGTCGTCATCCAGGCCACGTTCGATGTGCCGGTGGACTATTCCGGTCCCGATCCGATCGTCAACACAGTGACCGTCGGTAGCGATACCCAGGAACTCGACCCGTCGGACAACGAGGCAACCGACTCCACGCCGGTAGCGTTCGACGGGCAGAATCCGGTCATCGGCCTGGCAAAGGCCCTCAGCGAGGTCATCCCCACCACCGACGGTCCCACGACGATCGTTTTCACGTTCACGGTGGAAAACCTCGGCAACGTGCCGCTGAGCGACGTGCAGGTCGAAGACGACCTGGCGACGACGTTCGCATCACCCGCGCAGTTCGTCGTCGAAAGTGTCGACGCCGGCGCGACCCTGGCGGCCAACCCCAACTATGACGGGCAGAGCGATATCGGCTTGCTCGACAGCTCGGCCAGCACCCTTGCTGTCGGTGAGACAGCCACCGTCACGCTCGAATTGTCGCTGGATCTGAGCGCAACCCTCGAGCGGCAGTTCGAAAACACTGCCGTGGCGAGCGGCTTCGGACCGATCGGCCAGGCCACGCAGGACGACTCGAACAACGGCTTCAGTTCGGACCCGGATGGTGATGGTGACCCACAGGGTCCAGAGGAGGATTCGCCCACGCCCGTCGACCTGGGCAGCTTCCAGGTCTGGCCCGTGCCGGTGGCGGGACTGCCGGGCCTGTTCTTGCTGGCGCTCTCCCTGCTGGTGATCGGCGGCTGGTTCAGCCGCTGTCGGGCAGTTTGAACTCGGCGACCACCGGTGCGTGGTCGCTGGGTCGCTCGTTCCGGCGGGGCTCGGCGTCGACGTAGCTGGTCGCGCAAACCGGTTTGAGCGCGTCTGAACAAAGCACCAGGTCGATGCGCAGGCCCAGGCCGCGGCGGAATGCCGCGGCACGATAATCCCACCAGGAAAACGTCGCCTCCGGCTGCTCGAACAGCCGGAAGCTGTCGTGCAGGCCGAGGTCGAGCATTCTCTTCAGCGCTTCGCGCTCGGGCGTGGAACAGAGAATCTTCTCGTGCCAGGCCTCGGGGTCGTGCACGTCGCGGTCGTCGGGGGCGATGTTGAAATCGCCCATCACTACCAGTTTGTCGTGGCGGGTGAGTTCGTCGGCGATCCAGTTGTGGACTGCTTCGATCCAGCGCAGCTTGTAGTCGTACTTGTCCGAGCCGACTTCCTTGCCGTTGACCACGTAGAGGTTGATCACGCGAACGTCGCCGACCGTCGCGGCAATCACGCGCCTTTGCTCGTCGAGGAAGCCGGGGATCTCGGTGACCACATCCAAAGGCTCCTCGCGCGCGATCAGCGCCACGCCGTTATAGGTCGGCTGCCCGGCGAAGGCGACGTGACAACCGGCCGCTTCGATGGCCTCGATGGGGAACTTGTCGTCGGTCAGTTTGGTTTCCTGCAGCCCGAGCACGTCCGGGCGCTGGTGTTCCATCCAGTCGAGCACCTGCGGCAGGCGCACCTTGAGCGAGTTGACGTTCCAGCTTGCGATTTTCATGGGGCGAAAGTGTACCCGATCGGGCGTCAGCGACTGCAGCGTTCGAGGGTGGCCGCCAGGTCGCCGGCCAGGGGCAGGCGGTGGTCCTGCGGGTGCAGGGCCACGCGCAGGGGCAATCGGCGGGCGAGCAGCCGGTTGAACGCGTTGGACACTTTCAGTACCGGCACCTGCCAGGCACTGGCGGCCTCGAAGCCGACCAGAGCGCTGCGGCGCAGCGCGCCGCTGGCGATATCCAGGTATCCGCTCATGGTCTCCACGCGCGTAAAGCCGGTTGGCCGAAGATCGCCAGCGCTGACGCGGCCCAGGGCCCAGGCCGGCGGCACGTAGAGCTCGGGGGCGGGCAAGCCGTGCTCGATGAACCAGCGCCGGTTGCGCGTCATCAGCTCGACGATACCGGCGCGGTCGAGCGCCAGGTGTTCGGCGCAGTCGCGCGACACGAACAGGCTGTGCAGACGGTGCTTGAGGCCGCGGATACAGCGGGCGCGGTGCGTCCACCCGTGGCCGGCGAGTTCGTGCCCGGCCGCCAGCCATGCGCGCAGGCGGTCCAGGTCACGAGACCCCCAGTCCCTGCCGGGAACGACCAGCAGGGTCACCGGGCCGGGGCAGAGCCGATCGATCAGGTCGAGCTGCTCGGCCACGCGCCCGAGCGTCTCGGGCATGACATCGTGAATCGAGATGTCAGTCGGCACGGGCGACCTCGACCAGGGTGTCGAGCCATTGCCGCCGGCCTTCGTCGCGAATGGCCGAGTAGGCGGCCACGCCGGCCCGCGCCCGGCTTCGGCGCGCCTCGATCGGCATGGCGGCCAGGGCGTCGAGCGCGCCCAGCAGGGCGTCGGGCTCGTCCGGGTCGAAGCGATAGAGAACGCCATCGAGCTGCGGCCACTCTCCGATGCCGCAGTGCGTCGACACCACGGCGGGTCGGGCGCAGGCGATCGCTTCGAGTGCCACCGTACCGAAAGACTCCACGTCGGACGGCAGCACCAGTGCGTCGTGCTCGGCCAGCAGCCCGGGAATCGCCTCGCGTTGGATCCAGCCGAGGTGGTGAATGTTTGCCTGCTCCCGGGCGGCCGCGGCGACCCGCTCGCTGAGGGGGCCGTGTCCGGCGAAACTGAATGTCCAGTCGGGGCGTCGGGGAGCGGCGTCGAGCAGGCGGTCGATGCGCTTTTCGGCGGCCAGGCGGCCGACGAAGAGAATCTTCTCCACCGGGCCGGAGGCCGGTTCCGGCGGCCGGTCGAAGCGGCCCGGCAGGAGTGTGGCGGCCAGCCCGGCGCGTTTGGCGCCCAACTGCCGCGCCAGGGTAACCATGCTGTCGGAGTGGGCCAGGGTCAGCGCCGCGCGCTGGAACAGGTGGCGGTTGCGCGATTCGAGGTAGCGCGTCGCGACCGAGGTCATCAAGCGGCTCCAGTACAGCTCGCTGAGCGCCTCGAAGTGGGTATGGAACCCGTAGATGAAAGGAATGCCGCGGCGCCGGGCCAGCCGCTGTCCCGTCATGCCGTAGGGCCCCGGCGTGGCGACGATCACGACGTGGGGCCGCAGTTCGTCGAACACCCGGGCCATGCGCCAGCCCGC
Source organism: uncultured Wenzhouxiangella sp. (assembly GCA_964606365.1). Classification (GTDB taxonomy): domain Bacteria; phylum Pseudomonadota; class Gammaproteobacteria; order Xanthomonadales; family Wenzhouxiangellaceae; genus Wenzhouxiangella. The sequence continues at coordinate 11,095 of CAZSGS010000010.1, forward strand.
CGGCAGGGCGGCGCGTTGCGTACTGTCGCCCGGTAGCGGGAAACTGATCAGGGGCGGTGGCCCGTGCTCGGGGGCGATCAATTCGATTGCTTCGACCGAATCGCCGAGCTGCTCGATCAGGTCGCCGTAGTACGAGCCCACGCCGTTGCGCTCGATCTCGGCGTCGCAGCAGATCAGCACGCGCAGCCGGTCGGCGTCAGTCACGGGGTACGAAACGGTCTTGGTCGAAGTCATGACGGGCAAGGATATCGGCAAACTGCTCCGCGAGCCATTGCGGATCCAGGTTGGTGTCGGCCAGCCGATGCCGGTGCGCCGAGCGATGTTCCCTCGACTCGCGCGCGAGGGTTTGCAGCCGGCCGGCAAAGGAAGGCGACGGTTCCACCTGAAGCCGCTGCAGCGTGTGCGTCACCGCTGCGTGCAGGTGGGCGCGGATCTCGACGTTGTTGAGCAGCGCGATCCGCTCCGGCGGCAGTCGGTCGGCCTGCCCGAAGAGATTGCGGAAGTAGAACGCGAACAGCTCGACGAAGCGCCTGTTGAAGCCCTGGGGGTCGCCGTCGCTGGCGAAAAAGCGCAGCGAATCGGCCAGCGTACTCAGTTGGGACGACAGCGCCTTTTCGGGCGCGCGCAGGCAGACGATGAATCGGGCGTCGGGAAACGTCTCCGAGAGGCTGCCGACCGTCCCGGCGAAAGATGCATTCTTCGACAGGAAGCGGAAATCCTCGCCGTGCACATGGAGATGACGCTGCACCGCGCGCCGGTAGTAGTCGAGCTGTCGCCGGCGCAAGGGCGAATCGTCGTCGTCGAGGCGGGCCATGCGCCACAGGTCCGGGCTGTCGGGGAACAACACCACCAGGACGAAGCAGGTCATTGGCGGAAGCAGGCTGAAGAAGTCTTCCTCCGGCTGGTCGAGCCGGATCGGATGCGTGTCCTCGAAGGAGTCGGCCAGGCGGCGCAACAGGAGGTCGAGCAGGCGGCCGAGTGGGCGACCGAGCGCGGCGTCGAGGCGGCCGACGAGCCGCCAGAACCTGCGCCAGGTCACCGACAGGGCAAAAAAGCACTCCCAGGTGGAGAACGTGGTGTTGCGTTCATCCTCGGCCAGCACGCCGTGAAGAAAGGTCGTGCCGCTGCGGGGAACGCCGACGACAAACAACGGGTGCCTCACTTCGACCTTGCGGTAGGCCCGGAAGAAGACCTCATCCAGCGCCAGACCGAACCAGTGATAGAGGTTGAGGATGAAAAGGCCGGGCGTGACGGCGAGCATCACCAGTATGCGTCGGGCCGATCGGCGACCCATGCCCCCGGCTGGCGGCCATATCGCCCGCGACCCCAGGCGGAGCAGTCGCCACTGTGATTCGAGGAACAGGCGCCACATGACGACTATTGTCGCCCAATTGGCCGCATGGTTAGGCGAGCGTCTTGCGGGCGTTGATGCGATCGATTACTGCGGGTACTCGCTCGGCGGGGACCGCTCGTTCGAACAGGAATCCCTGGCCGAACCGGCAGCCGATCGTCTTGAGCTTGTCGCGTTGTTCGTCGGTTTCCACCCCCTCGGCGAGCGTGCGGAAGCCCAGGGCCCGGCCGAGCGCCACGATGGCCTGGCAGATGGCGGTATCGCGGCTGCTCCTGTCGAGCGTCCGGGTGAAGCTCTGATCGATCTTGAGCGTATCGAAGGGCAGCTCCTTGAGATAAGCCAGCGACGAGTATCCGGTGCCGAAATCGTCCATGGCGATACCCAGGCCGAGCTGCTTGAGACCCTGCAGGAGTTCGGCGGCCGATTCGCCGGAGCCCATGATGAAGCTCTCGGTCAGTTCGAGTTCCAGGTGATGGGCGGGCAGTCCGCATTCATCCAGAACGCGCTCGACCGTTCCACGAAGGTCGCTTCGCTGGATCTGGACGCCGGAGACGTTGACCGATAGCCGGCCGAAGTCGATCCCCTGGTCGAGCCAGGCCCTGGCCTGGCTGCAGGCGGTCTCGAGCACCAGCCGGCCGAGATCGATGATCAGGCCGGTGTCTTCGGCAATGGGAATGAAACGATCCGGTGAGAGCAGCCCGAGCTCGGGATGCTGCCAGCGCACCAGCGCTTCCAGGCCCACCACGCATTCCGACGCGAGGTCTACCTGGGGCTGGTAGTGGACGATCAGTTCGCGGCCCTCGATGGCCTGCCTCAACTGGGCGGCCAGGAGAACGCGGTCACGCGCGTATTGCCCGAGTTCCTCGCTGTAGTGGCGAACGAGGTTGCCGCCCTCGGCCTGCGCCTGGTGAGAGGCGGCGTCGCTTTGCTGCAGCAGGCTTTCCGGATCGCAGGTCGATTGACGGCCCGCGGCGATGCCGACACTGGCGGTGGCGAACAGGACCCGGTCGCTGATCGAGATGGGCTCGGCCAGCGCGGCGCGGGCGGCCTCGGCCAGGGCGTCGGCATCCGATCCCCCGGCCAGCAGGACGGCGAACTCGTCGGCGCCGATGCGCGCGATGAGGTGACGGGGAGCGAGCACGGCCTGTAGCCGCTGGGCGGTTTCCTGGAGTACCTGGTCGCCGGCCTGCAGTCCCAGGCTCTCGTTGATGTGCTTGAAGCCGTCGATGTCGATATGCAGCACATGGGCGGCGGTACGGTCCCGCTGCACACGCGCCAGGGCCGACTTGAGCCGCGACAGAAACATCACCCGGTTGGGCAGGCCGGTGAGCAGGTCGTGGTAGTAGAGTTGCTCGATCTTTCGCTGCGAACTGTGCAGATCGCTGAGATCGGTGATCACCGCCACGTAGTGGGTCAGCGTGTCCTGCTCGTCGCAGACGGCATTGATGCGGGTCAGCTGGGGGTAGAGGCTGCCGTCCTTGCGCCGGTTCCACAGTTCACCCTGCCAGCGCCCCTTTTCATTCAGCGTTTTCCACAGACGGCGGAAGAAAGAGCGGCCCTGGCGGCCCGACTGCAGAAGGCGCGGGTTCTCTCCGACGACCTCGGCTTCGGCATAGCCGGTGATCTCGCTGAAGGCCCGGTTGACCCCGACGATATGGCTCTGGGCATCGGTGATGATGATGCCCTCGCCGGTGTTGTCGAATACGGTTGCGGAAAGTCGCAGGCGTTGCATGCCCTGACGCCTGAGCGTGATGTCGCGCGCGATGACCAGGATGCCGGATCGACCGTCGTGCTCGATCGGAACCGAGGACACTTCCACGTGGATGATGCTGCCATCGGTGTGCAGCATGTCGACTTCGGCCGGCGGCACGCCATCGCCGGTGACGGCCATGTGCGAAATGCGCGAGCGGGCGAGCTCGCGAAACTCCGGGTGGACGTAATCGAGCACCGGTTGGCCCAGCAGTTCCGCTTCGTTGCGCAGGCCGAGCAGCCGGGCGGTCTGCTGGTTGGCGTAGCTGAAAGCCAGCTCGGAGTGGATGAAAATGGCATCGGGGGCGGCCTGGATCACCTGCTGGAACTTGTGTTCGCTCTTCTCGAGCGCACGCAGCGTTGCCAGGTACTCGCCGGCATCGTGAACGATCGAATAGAGCAGCTTGCGGCCGTCGTGATCGATCAGTCCGCTTTGAACCTGCACATCGCGAACGCTGCCGTCGGATACGCGATGACGGAAAAGAAAAGTGTTGCGTTTTTCGTGCCGGGCCTCGTCCATCCGCCGGCGCACTTCGGCATCGTCGAGCAGGTTGATCTCGGAGATGCGCATGGTGCGAAGGGTTTCCCGCGGCCAGCCGTAGAACCGGGCGGCGGCCGGGTTGGCGTCGATGATTCGTCCATCAGCCGGGTCGATCAGCAGCATGACCGAGTAATTGTTCTCGAAGACGCTGCCGACTACGCGACTCATTGTCGGCACCCGGTATGGGCCTTGCTTGAAGCAAGGCAATGCCGAACTCGCCGGGCGGGCATTTCAGGCGATCCCGTCATGGCGGGTGCTTCCCCTTTTTGAAAGCAGTTCTTGGAATGCAGGCACGTTAGCACGTCCCCGGGCGCGTGAGAAAACGCACGCGCCCGCCGGTGTGCGCTGCATCACGACTCGACGCTCAAGCTGAGCGGCGCCTCAATCCCCGGCTGCCAGAGTCGCCTGGGCTTCGCGCCGGCAGCGGTTGATGGCGTCCTCGAGATTCTGCGTCATCTCCGGCGAGCGTGCGTCGTTCTCGCGGCCGACGGTGATCGGCTCGCCCCAGTAGATCTGGACCTTCGCGAACGGCGTCGGCAGCTTGGCCAGGTCCCAGGAACGGTGCAGAAGAATCTGCCGGCTGCAGGCCATCGCGCAGGGAAACACCGGCAGTCCCGTCATGCGGGCAAGTTCGAGCACGCCCGGCTTGGCCCGGTGGATCGGCCCGCGTGGCCCGTCGACGGTGATCACCGGCGACCAGCCCCGTTTCGTCAGGCGCATCAGGCCGCGGAGCGCGCTCGAACCGCCCCGGCTCGAAGAGCCGCGCGCGGTCTGGAAGCCGAGCTTGCGCAGTACATAGTCCATCAGTTCGCCGTCCTTGCTCCACGACGTCATGGTCGACAGGTGGTAGAAGCGGGAGAAGCAGATCAGGCCGAACTCGTCGCCGTGCCACATGGCCACGACGAAAGGCTGGCCCTTGTCGAGGCGCTCGACCATGGCAGGCGGCTCGTGGCGGCGAAGGCGCCAGGTCGCGCTCCAGCCGCGGTAGATGCCGTAGATGATTCTGGGGAGGACGACGCGGCGAAACATGATGCCCCGCATGATACCCCGGCGGCACCCGCTCGGGTGCCGCCGGTCGAGCGTTTCAGTCCTCGGATTCCTCGTCCTGAGTCTCGTCAGGGGTCTGTTCCGGTTCGGCCTCGAAATCGCCGGCCACCGCATAGCTGAGCAGTTCGGGATCGAGATACTCGCGCACCGCCTCACTGACATCCTCGGCGCTCAATTCCGCAACCTTTTGCTCGAACTCGGCCTGGTGGAACATGTCGCGGTCGAGGTAGAGGTTGTTGTTGAGCATCGACATCAGCTGGCCGTCGTCGCTGCGCGCCAGTTCGAGCTGCTGCAGGTAGCCGCGCCGGCCCTGGGCGACTTCTTCGCTGTCGAAACCATCGTCGACGGCTGCGTTGAGCTCTTCGAAGAGCACGTCGACCAGGCGCTCGCGATTTTCGGGTGCGTACATGGCATAGACGAACAACGAGCCGCGTTCATCGAGACTGCTGGCGTTGACGCGCCCGCCCACGCCGTAGCTGAGGCCCTCGGTGTCGCGGATGCGATCGGCCAGGCGCGAACTCAGGAAGCCGCCGCCGAGGAGGTGGCCGGCGAGGGAAAGCGCCGGGTAGTCGGGGTGCTCGTCGTTCATCCGGATGGGCTGGCTGCCGAGCAGGCCGGCGTTGGCCTTGTCGTCCATCTGGGATTCGAGGGCCGCCGCCTCGGGCTCATGGTAGGGGCGTTCGTAGCGCTCGAAGGCAATCTCCTTGTTCCAGTCGCCGAACAGGGATTCCAGCTGCCGGCGCAGGGCGTCGGGATCGAAATCACCGACGAAGCTGATCGTCGTGCCCGGGCCGAAGCCGTGGAAACGCTGATGAAAGTCGACGAGCTGATCGCGCTCGATCGATTCGATCCGGGCTTCGGCTTCTTCCCAGCTGGGCGTGTATTCCGGGTGTTCCGGCGGGTACGGGTTGCTGTGACGGTTCAGCATGCGCGATGCGACCGACATGGGCTCGTCGCGCGACTGATCGAGCTGGGTCAGCTGCTGGCGCCGCAGTTCGGCGAGCTCGGATTGTTCGAAGGTCGGATTGCGCATTACGTCGGCGGTCAGCGTCAACAGATCGCCAAGCTGGTCACGGGTGCTTTCCATTCTGGTCGACAGGCTGACCCCGCCGCTGATCGAAAGCGTCGATTGCAGTTCGCTGATGCGGTCGCGAATCGCCTGACGATCGTAGTTCTCCGAGCCGCGCATGAGCATGCTGGTCGTCGTCGAAGGCACGTTGCCGAGTCCGCTCAGCGTATCGAGCGTGCCGTTGCGCATGTTGATCTGGCCGTAGACGCGATCGCCGCGGGTTTCCTTGGGCAGCAGCGCGACCTGTGCGCCGTTGGGCAGTTCGAAGCGGACCAGCCGCTGTTCGATGTTTTCCGGGGTCGGGTCGAACGACTCGCCCTGATTCTGGGCCTCGCCGCCCTCGTAGTCGGCGAGGAGTTCCTCGGTGTCGGGCGCATCGGGAATCTCGGCGCGGTCGGGATCGTCGTCGGGAATGAACTGGCCGATCGTGCGGTTGTCCCGCGTCAGGTAGCGGTCCGCCACGCGCACGACATCCTCGACCGTGACTTCGTCGAGCTGGTCACGAAAATGGAACAGCAGTCGCCAGTCGCCCGCGGCGGCCCACTCACTGAGTTCGATCCCCACGCGGTTGGAGTCGTTGAGCGTGACCTCGACATCGCGCTTGAGGGCGTTGACCGCGCGCGTGACTTCCTCCTGAGTGGGCGGATTGTCTTCCAGTGCGTCGACCGTATCGAGAAGCGTATCTCGTGCGGTGGCCAGGTCGTCGTCCTGATCGACCTGGGCATAGGTGAGCATGACCGACGGTTCGCCGAGCGACATGGAGAAAGCGCCGACCTCGCTGGCCAGCTCTTCGGTGACCAGCGCCTGGTGCAATCGTCCCGAGGGCGATTCACCCAGGACGTGGGCCAGGACCTGCATGGCGGTGTTGTCGGCGTGGGCGGCGGCGGGAATGTGCCAGGC
>CAZSGS010000011.1:0-5393 GCA_964606365.1 uncultured Wenzhouxiangella sp.
ACGCGATCACGTCGTCGAGATCGGACCCGGCGAGGGCGTGCTGACCGGACCCCTACTGGAAGCGGGCGCCCGGGTGACGGCGATTGAACTCGACCGTGACCTGGCCGCGGCCTTGCCCGAGCGGCTGGGTTTCCCCGAACGACTGGAAGTCATCCAGGCCGACGTGCTGCAGGTGGACCTGGCTGCCGTCGGCGGGGCGGGCATGCGGGTGGTCGGAAACCTGCCATACAACATCTCCACGCCGATCATGTTCCGCCTTTTCGAATGGCGCGAGTTGATTGCGGACATGCACTTCATGCTGCAAAAGGAAGTCGTCGACCGGCTCGTCGCCGGGCCCGGGTCGAAGCAGTACGGGCGCTTGTCGGTGATGGCCGCGTTCCATTGCCGCATGGAACGCCTGTTCAACGTGCCCCCGGACGCTTTCCGGCCCCCGCCGAAAGTCGACTCGGCCATCATTCGAATGATCCCGAAGGCGCTCGACGAAGCGACGCTGGCGCGCCTGACCCCGCTCGAGGATGTCGTCCGCCGCGCCTTCGGCCAGCGCCGCAAGACCCTGCGCAATGCCCTGAAGGGGTTGGTGGACGAAAACCAATTAGAATCTGCGGGCGTCGACCCGAAAGCCCGGGCCGAGACGGTGCCGCTGGAGGGATTCCTGACTCTGGCCGATCAGCTAGCCAACCAACAAGCTAACCAACCAACAAGCTAACCAGCCAACCAGCCAGCCAGCCAACCAGCTAACCAGCTAACCAGCCAACCAGCCAACCAAAAAATCACCACTCGGCGATTTTCCAGTACGCCGGCTTGACCGGATCCATGCCGTCGTGGCGGTCGTCCATGACACCGTCGCCGTCGGAGTCGACCAGGTAGTACGACGGTCCGCCGTCGAGCGGCGTGACGCGAATCATGTAGACGGTGCCGTCCGATGAGTACTCCTCCACGATCCGGTCGTCCTCGCGCCGGATGACCACCTGCGGCTCGATCTGCTCGTCGGGGTCTTGCACCTTGGGCGGCATCGGCTCGCGCATCGGTGGTGGTGGCGGTGCGTCGGAGGGCGGTGGTTCGTCCTGGGCCAGGGCCGGCCAGGTCAGCATCAGGCTCGAGATCAACACGGCGTAGCGCATGGTGGAGGCCTCCTGGAAGCGTCTGGATCGAGTCTACCAGAGGGCGGCGAACCCGGGTGTGTCGAGCGGGCTTGCGTGACGATCGGCACGGGCGACGACCGCCGCCAGCGGGTACGCTCCCGAGCATGCCGATGGTGCCCCGTTCCAAGCGCATGTCCGACAATCCCGTGGTCGCGTCACGACGCGCCGCTGGGGCCAGCCTGGCACGGGAGATCGGTTCGCGGCCGCTTGTTTCGATCCTGCTGGCCCTTTCGTGCGTGGCCGCGCTTGGCGCGGTTGCCGCGCTCGTGACTGCCGGCATCGCGCACCACGCGGGCATTCTGCTCGGCTGGCTCGAGGCGCATGCCCCCTTGCTGTGGTCGGCGATCTTCCTGGCCTGCCTGGCCAACCAGGTGCCGCCGTTGCGGCGTGAACTCGAGGCGGCGCATGCCGGATGGCTGTCGGCCCTGCCGCAGATGCCGGCCGCCATGCGCCCCTGGTCGCGCTGGCGCCGATGGACGCTGGCCGCGCTGCAGTCGCTGGGGCTCGTGACGGTTGTGGGCATGATCCATCGCGAGGCGGCTCCGGCGCTCGCGCCGACCCCGATCGCCTGGCTCCCGCCCGTTCTGGTGCCGGCTCTGGCGGCATTGCTGGCACCGGTGCTGGCCGGGCGGCGCCGACGCAATGATCGCATTGTGGCGCCGCCGTCGCGCGCCCCCGCAGCGAGCCGCGATGGCGCCCGGGCGCTGCCCCGCTGGCAATGGCTGCACTACCGCAGCCGCTGCTGGGGGGTCGGCGTGCGCTGGTCGGTCGGGTTGCTCATCGTGCTCATGCCCGCCGGCGCGTCCGCCGTGCAGGTCGGGATCGGGCTGGCTGTCGGCCTTGTTCTCCTGCAGACGCTTCAGCTCTGGTCGTCGTCGCTGCGGGTCGTCTTCGAGGCCAGCGCGCTGCTGCGGGCCTTGCCGCTGCGGCCCTGGCGGTTCGCGCTGCAGGCTTCGGTGCTGCCGCTGTCGATCGCGGCGGCGTTGTCTCTGGCCGCGGCCCTGCTGTTGGCCGCGCTGGGCCTGTCCTTGCCGGGCGCGGTCGTCGCCGGCCTGGCCCTGCTCGGCACGCTGACGCTCCATCTGGCGGTCGTGCTGGCGTGGCGCAATGAAAGCCGTTTTGCCGGGCTGCGTTCGGCGCTCGTCCTGTTGGCCTGGCTGGTGTTCGCTCAGTCCGCGCCGTTTGCGGCGCCGCTGATCTGGCTGGCCCTGACCGCCTGGCTGCTCGGCCGAGCCGGACGGGTGGCGCCTTGAAGGGGGTTCTCTCGGTCGACGGCGTTTCGGTCGCCCTGGGCCGGTGCCGGGTGCTGAGCGACATCAGCCTGGAACTGGCGGCCGGTGAGCTGACCGCGCTGATCGGTCCCAACGGCAGCGGCAAGAGCACCCTCCTGGCTGCGGTGACGGGGCTCGTGCCCCTGGCGGTCGGGACCGTGCAGGTTTGCGGCCGGACGCTGGGCGGCCAGACGCGCCAGGCGCGCGAGCGACTCGGCTACATGGTGGCCCAGGAAAAGCTGCCCGGCCTGCTCACGCCGCGCCAGTGCCTGGCGCTGTTTGCCCGGAGCCGGGGCCTGCCGCTTGTCCCGGAGGCGACCTGGGCGCAGGCCGAGGACCTGGGCGTGACGCCGTGGATGGACGAGTGGCTGATGGCCTGCTCGCTGGGAACGCGGCAGAAACTCTCGGTGCTGCTGGCCCTGCTTGGGGCGCCGCCGTTGATCCTGCTCGACGAACCGCTCAATGCGCTCGATCCGGTCAGTGCGTTGGCACTCAAGCGCTGGCTGAGGACGCTTGCTGCGCAGCGGGCCTGCAGCGTACTGATGGCGACCCACGATCTGGCCGTGGTCGAATCCCTCCACGATCATGTCCTGGTGCTGCTCGAGGGAAGCATCGTGCTCGACTGGGATCGCGAGCGCCTGGCGCGCGAAGTCGCCGATTGCGATCGCGGGCTGGAGGCGAGGATCGTCGAGGTGCTCGCGCGCGCCTGAACGACGCTGCATGGACGCGGCCGGGGTGGCTCGGAGTAGTACCATGTAGGCACTCGATCAACCTGCGGTGACCCGCCCCTCATGACCAGGAAATCCCCACTCTGTCTCGTCGACGGCTCGTCCTATCTGTACCGGGCGTTTCACGCCCTGCCCAGCCTGACCAGCGGCGATGGCAAGCCCACCGGGGCGATCTTCGGCGTGGCCAACATGGTGCGTCGCATGCTCGAGCAATACCAGCCCGACCGCGCGGCGGTGATTTTCGACGCGCCCGGCAGGACCTTCCGCCACGACACCTACGAAGACTACAAGTCCAACCGGCCGCCGATGCCCGATGAACTCAGGGCCCAGATCGAGCCGCTGCACGAGCTGATCGACGCCATGGGGCTGCCCCGCCTCGTGGTCGACGGGGTGGAGGCCGACGATGTGATCGCCACGCTGGTGAGGCAGGCGCGCGAGGACGGGCGCGAGGTGCTGATCTCTTCCGGCGACAAGGATCTCGCCCAACTGGTCGGCGACGGCGTGCTGCTCGAAGACACCATGCAGGACAGGCAGTACACCCCCGAAGCGGTCGAGGAGAAATTCGGCGTCGGGCCGGCACTTGTGGGCGACCTGCTGGCACTGGTCGGCGACAGTTCCGACAACATTCCCGGTGTGGAAAAGGTCGGGCCGAAGACGGCCGTGAAATGGCTCAAGCAGTACGGCGATCTCGACGGGGTGATCGAACACGCCGACGAGATCGGCGGCAAGGTCGGCGACAAGCTCAGAGACGGGCTGGACCAGCTCAGGCTTTCGCGCCGATTGGTCGAGCTCGACGATTCGGTCGCGCTCGAAGCTGGGCCCGAGGCCCTCGAGCGCGGCGAGCCCGATCGCGAGCGCATGGTCGAATTACTCAAGCGCTTCGGTTTCTCGACCTGGCTCAAGCAATACGCCGACGACGCGGAGGCTGATCCGGGCGGTGAGCTCGAGGTCGAAACCGTGACCACCAGGCGGCAGCTCGAGGCCCTGGTCGGGGCGCTGTCGTCGGCCGACCTGATCGCCTTCGACACCGAAACCACCAGTCTCGAGCCCCTGGATGCCGACCTGGTCGGCTTCTCCTTCGCCATCGAGCCGGGCAAGGCCTGGTACGTGCCGCTGGCGCACGCCGACCAGGACAACGAATTCACGTTCGACGAGGCGATCGAGGCGTTGCGTGGCATCATCGAGGCCGATGACCGGCCCAAGGTCGGCCAGCACCTGAAGTACGACCTCAACGTGCTCGAGCGCGCCGGTATCGCGTTGGGGGGCATCCGGCACGACACCATGCTCGAGTCCTACGCCTTCCACTCGACCGCCACGCGCCACGACATGGATTCGCTGGCCTCGCGTTATCTCGGGCGCCAGACGACGTCCTATGAAACGGTCGCGGGCAAGGGCAAGAAGCAGGTGACCTTCGACCAGGTGCCGGTGGCCACCGCGGCCGGGTATGCCGGCGAGGACGCGGAGGTAACGCTGGCGCTGCACCGTCACCTGTGGCCGAAGCTGGAGCGGCTCGAAGGACCCGGCCGGATCTACCGAGAACTCGAGATTCCCCTGATTCCGGTGCTCGCCCGCATGGAGCGTATCGGCGTGGCCCTGGACGCCGACGTGCTCGCGCAGCAAAGTCGCGAGCTCGACAAGCGCCTCGACCAACTGGTCGAGGCCGCCTACGAATCGGCCGGTCAGGATTTCAATCTGGGCTCGCCCAAGCAGCTGCAGGAAATCCTGTTCGAGAAGCTTGAGCTGCCGGTCAAGCGCAAGACGCCCAAGGGTCAGCCCTCGACCGCCGAGGATGTGCTGCAGGAGCTGGCCGCGGACGGTCACGAGCTGCCCGGCCTGATCCTGGAGCACCGCGGTCTGGCGAAGCTCAAGAACACCTACACCGACCGGCTGCCCCAGCGCATTCATCCCCGTACCGGCCGCATTCATACCCATTACCACCAGGCGGTCGCGGCGACGGGTCGCCTGTCGTCGACCGATCCAAACCTGCAGAATATTCCGATTCGCCGGCCCGAGGGACGGCGGATTCGCAAGGCCTTCATCGCGCCCGAAGGGACGGTGCTCCTGGCCGCTGACTACTCGCAGATCGAGCTGCGCATCATGGCGCACCTGTCCGGCGACGAGCGCCTGCTCAAGGCCTTTGCCGACGGCGAGGACATCCACCGGGCAACCGCCGCCGAAGTGTTCGGGCTGGGGCTCGACGAGGTCGGCCACGATCAGCGCCGCGCCGCCAAGGCGATCAATTTCGGCCTGAT
>CAZSGS010000011.1:5403-16946 GCA_964606365.1 uncultured Wenzhouxiangella sp.
GACCGCTACCCGGGCGTGCGCGAGTTCATGGAAGAGACCCGCCAGCGCGCGCGCAAGCAGGGCTACGTCGAAACCCTGTTCGGTCGCCGGCTGTGGGCGGACGAGATCCGCTCGCGCAACAACCAGCGCCGCCAGGCGGCCGAGCGGGCCGCCATCAATGCGCCGATGCAGGGCACGGCAGCGGACATCATCAAGCGAGCCATGATCGACGTCGATGCCTGGGTCCAGGACGAGGACGTGCCGGCCAGGTTGATCATGCAGGTTCACGATGAGCTGATACTGGAAGTCGACGACGGGGCGCTCGAATCGGTGCGCCGCGGCGTCGTCGGGCGCATGCAGGATGCCGCGAAACTCGATGTCGAACTGCTGGTCGAAGCCAACAGCGGACCTGATTGGGAGGAGGCTCACTAAGGCATTGATTCAACTACGAAAAAAAATTTCAAAAATCGGGGGAAATTTCTGGAACTTTTGACAATGAGCCCCGGTCTGATTATTTACCATGCGCATGGTATTGGTTCGCTTCCCTCCCTAAGCGGACCAAGAGGATTCGGTTACAGTCCCCAAACCGGATCCGACTACAGGCCCCGGGTCCTCCCTCGCCCGGGGCCTTCTTTATTCCGCCCTCGCCCGACGGCGTACATACACGTCCGCCCACCCGCCTTCGACGCAGAAATGTCTTGAAGCGGCGCGAGCCAGGCAGTAGCATTTTCGCCCCGGCCCGGGGGATTCTTCCGGTGCAAGGGTTCCGGCTCGCTGCCGGTGGCCATGACAGAGGGAAATCTGGTGTCAGTAATTCGATTCGGGGGGCTGCTGCTCCTGTTGTTCGCTTCCGCCAGCGCCGCGGCGCTGACCTCGCAGCACGACCTGCTGCTCGATCTCGACGACAACGCCGCGACCGGCTGCACGGTCGTCACGCCCGATGGTGCGTTCGACGGCGCGGAGTCGATCGTTTCGGTCGAAGTCGAGACCGACGGCCTGGACGCGGCCGAGGTCGTTGCGGTCACGCGCAGCGAGTGCGTCGATCCGGCCGGCGATGTGTTTGGTGCACCGACGCCCATCGACGGCGGCTGGCCCGTCGGAGTGGGCGAGGGCGTGGATGGTTTTCACGTCATCGAGGCTGGCTTCGACGTCGACGAGGAGTATCGCTTTGACGACACCCGGATCGGCGTGTCGGCCAGCAACGAATTGGGCGACAGCGCGACGTTGCTCGACAGCGGTGGCTCGTCGATCATCCTGCCGGGTCTGCCGCCGATTCCCGTACCGGTGGCCACCACGCTGGTGCTTGTGCTCCTGGCGCTGGGCCTGCTGGGACTGGGCCTGCTGGTGCTCGGCCGCCGCGGGCGCCTGACCTTCACGGCGTTCGTGGTCCTGCTCGGTGCCGGCAGCGCCGGCGCGGGGGCCGTGTACTCCGGGGTGCTGGCCGACTGGGGGCCGGACGATCTGCTGGCCGAGACGGGCGCGGCCGAACCCGACGGCGGCGTGGATGTTCGCGCGCTGTTCGGCCAGCGCGCCGGTGGCGGCCTGGAGGTGGCCCTTCGCCTCGACAGCGCCCTGGTATTTGCCGCCCCGCCGCAGCCGCTCGACGATGGCTACACCACCGAATTGGTCACGCCCGTCACCGAGGACGAGGCGAGCGGGCTGCTGGCCAACGACGAGCTGGGCCTGCCGGCGGCGGAACTGGCCAGCTTCGGCGGCGGTGATCTCGGCGGCAGCGTCGACGACAACGCCGCCGGCGACAGCGTTACGGTCGGCAGCGACGGCAGCCTCACGGTCGACGCCGACGGCAGTTTCGAGTTCCAGGCCGAGACCGGTTTCGACGGTCCGTTCAGCTTCGATTACCGCATCGACAACGTCGCCGGTTCGGCCCAGGCCCAGGTCACCATCGAGGTGCAGCGTCCGCCCGGCGGCGAGGACGACGCCTTCGACGTGCTGGCCGGAGAGACTCTGGATACCGGCGCCGGCGCGCTGCTGGCCAACGACAGCGGCTGGCCCGACCCGGCCGTCAGCGCCTTCGGTGGCGGCGACCTCGGCGGCAGCGTCGACGACAACGCCGCCGGCGACAGCGTCACGGTCGGCAGCGACGGCAGCCTCACGGTCGACGCCGACGGCCAGGTGGTGTTCACGCCGGCGAGCGATTTCAGCGGCGAGTTCGACTTCGACTACCGCATCGACAACCCGGCCGGCAGCGATACCGCCACGGTGGTGGTGACGGTCAACCAGGCGCCGACCATCACCTCGCCCGATTCGGCGAGCTGTGCGGTCGGCAGCGCCTGTGCGTTCGATTTCACCGCCGAGGGCCATCCCGAGGCCGACATCGGCATTGACGGGACGCTGCCGACGGGTGTGAGCTTCGATGCCGGCAGCGGATCGCTGTCGGGCACCCCCGAGGCGGGCAGCGGCGCTGCCTATGCGCTGGTGGTGACCGCCAGCAACGGCATCGGCGCCGACGCCGAGCAGGACTTCACGCTGAGCGTCGACGAGGCGCCGACGATCACCTCGGCCGACAGTCTCGGCTGCGAGGTGGGCGAGGACTGCACTTTCACGTTTGCCGCCGACGGCTACCCCGAGCCGAGCTTCAGCCTGCCGGGTCTGCCGGCCGGGCTGAGCCTGGATGCAGCCAGCGGCGAACTGACCGGCCAGCCCGATGCGGGCACCGGCGGCGAGTACGACCTGGTGCTCGAGGCCAGCAACAGCGAAGGCAGCGACAGCCAGGACATCACGCTCACCATCGGCCAGGCGCCGGAGATCACTTCAGCCGATTCGCTCAGCTGCGAGGTGGGGCAGGCGTGCAGCTTCACCCTGACCGCCGAAGGCTTTCCCGAACCGGACTTCGAGCTGCCGGGTCTGCCGTCCGGGCTGAGCCTGGACGCGGCCAGCGGCGAGCTCACCGGCACGCCGGAGGCCGGCACCGGCGAGGTCTACGCGCTGACCGCCACGGCCAACAACAGCGTCGGCAGCGACAGCCAGGCCTTCGAGCTGACCGTCGACGAGGCCCCGAGCATAACCTCGGCGGCCAGCCACACCTGCCAGGTCGGTGAGAGCTGCAGCTTCACCTTCCAGGCCGACGGCCACCCCGACCCCGACTTCAGCATCGCCGAGCCGCTGCCCGACGGCCTGAGTCTCGATGCGACCAGCGGCCAGCTCAGCGGTACGCCGGCCGGCGATGCCGGCGGCGTCTACGAGCTGACCCTGACCGCGGCCAACGGCATCGCGCCCGACGCCGACCAGACCTTCACCCTGACCATCGAACAATCGCCGCAGATCACCTCCCCGGCGGTGCTCGACTGTGAGGTCGGCTCGAGCTGCAGCCTGACGCTGGCGGCCGACGGATTCCCCGCGCCGACGCTCGAAGTGTCCGGCCCCTTGCCCGACGGGGTGACCTTTGACGGCACCGATACGATCGCCGGCACGCCGGATGCCGGCAGCGGTGCCGAGTACGCCCTGACCGTGACGGCAGCCAACGGCGTTGCGCCCGACGACAGTCAGTCCCTGAGCCTGACGGTCGATGAGTCCCCCGTGGCCAACGACGATCCCGACGGCGGCATTCCCGCCGACAGCTCGCCCGGATCGGTGCCCTACCACGGGGCTTTCGAATCCGAACTGGTCGTCACCGCCGCCGACGGCGTGCTCGCCAACGACGTCGCCGGCTATCCCGAGGCGGCCATCACGACACCGAATCCGTCGGCCGGCAACGGCAGCGTCAGCCTGGCCGGCGACGGCAGCTTCGTCTATACCCCGGATGACGGATTCACCGGGCTCGACGACTTCGAGTACTGCATCGAGAACGCCGAGGTCACCAGCTGCGCGACGGTGACGGTGGCCGTCGGTGAGCGGCCGACGGCCAGCGACGACGACTTCCCCGACACCCTGATCGGCAACACCGGCATCGATACCGCGCGCAGCAGCGGCTATTCGCTCTTCGACCTGGCCGGCGGCGACGCGATCAGCGTCAGTCTGGTCGGCACCAGCGATGGCGACGCGGGCATCGATTCGGCCAGCGGCACCTTCAGCTTCGATCCAGCGGCCGGCTTCAACGGCACCGCGACGCTCGAATACCAGGTCAGCAACGGCTTTGCCGAAACCGCCACCGGCACCGTGTCCTTCGCGGTCGACGACATGGTCTGGTACTACGACAACACCGCAACATCGGGCGGCGACGGGCGACTGTCGGCGCCCTTCGACAGCCTTGCCGGGGCCTCGGCCGCGTCGGCGGGCGACATTCATTTCGTCCACACCGGCGGCGCCGACTACACCGGCGGCATCGGTCTCCTGAATGGCCAGGTGCTGATGGGCCAGGATTCGGCGGGATTGCTGAGCACGTTCCTCACGCCCCCGGTTCCGGACGACTCCGAGCTGCCGTCCGCGGCGGGGCGACCGGTGATTGCCAACGCCGGCGGAGCGGGCGTGACCCTGGCGCCGGACAATACGCTGACCGGTTTCGACATCGGCGCGACCTCCGGATTCGGCCTGTCGGGCAGCAACTTCGGCACGCTCGCGATCGACGATGTCTCGATTACCGGCAGCGGTCCGGGTGTGAGCCTGGAGACCGGCACCGTGACCGGCAGCGGCTTCGATGCGGTCAACGCGACCTCTGGTGCTCACGGCATCATCCTGACGGACGTCGACGGCAACGTCGCGCTCGGTTCCGGCGCGGTCGGCGGCGCCACGACGGCCGCGCTCGAGATCGACGGCGGCAGCGCCGACGTGAGCTTCGGCGGCAGTCTCGAGCCCGGCAGCGGCGGCCGGCCGGTACTGGTCGTCAACAAGACCGGCGGCCTGGTCGAACTGACCGGGCCGGTCAGCAGCACCGCCGACGGTCTGCGCCTGGCCGACAATGGCGGCAGCACGATTCGCCTGGCCGGCGGCCTCGACCTGGCGACCGGCGCCAATCCCGCCTTCGAGGCCAGCGAGGGCGGCATCGTCGAAGTCTGTGACGACAACCCCTGCGATCCGGCTGCCGTCGGCGCCCTGGTCAATACCCTGGAGACGACCACGGCCGCGGCCCTGGATATCGAGAACACGACCATCGGCGGCAACAATCTCGAGTTTCGCAGTATTTCGGCCGGGACGGCCGCGTCGGGGCCGGCCAGCGGTATCGTGCTGATGAACACCGGCAGCGACGGCGGCCTGAAGGTTCGCGGCAGCGGCAGCGCCGGCAGCGGCGGCACGATCGAGAACGCCGGCGACAGCGGCGTGGTATTGGTCGACACCGGCGGTGTGGCGCTGGCCGGCATGACGATCACCGGCAGTGCAACACACGGCATCGACGGCACCTCCGTTGCCGATTTCGAGCTGGCCGACGCCGAGATCAGCGACAACGGCGACGAGGCCAACGAGGAGGGCCTGAACTTCGTCAACCTCTCCGGCGCCGTTTCCCTGGTGGACGTCAACGCCACCGGCAACGCCTACAACAACCTGCGCATCGACAACGACAGCGGCACGCTCTCGACGCTCGACATCAGCGGCGGCTCGTTCAGCAGCAACGATCCGGCCATCGGCAATCACGGCATCCTGATCACGCCGCGCGGCACCGCCGTTATCGACAGCGTTGTCCTTGACGGGGTGACCCTGTCGGATAACTGGTCGATCGGCATGCAGGTGGCGACCTCGGATTCCGCCAGCGTCAACGCCCTGGTGGTCGCCAACAGCACCATCACCGACAACGAGCTCGGGCTGGACTTTTCCAAGGCGCAGCAGTCGAGCATCAGCTTCGATATCGACGGCAACCAGTTCACCGGACAGAACAGTCATGGACTGAACGTATTCACGGCCGCGGGGGCCGGCACGACCGGTAGTCTCGACGGCCTGATCCGCAACAACTCGGTCGGCTCGATCGGCTCCCCGGGCTCAGGTTCGGTCATCGGCAACTGCCTGCGCGTCAACGTCAACGGCGACACCGATGCGGCCGTGCGGGTCGAGGGCAACACGCTCTACGAGTGTCCCAACGGGCGCGGCCTGGAGGTGATCGGCCGCAACGGGACCGGTGGTCTGGACATCACCGTGGTCGACAACGAGATCGACCACGTCAACCTCGATTTCGATCCCCCCACCTCGGAGTCGCCTCTGGCGGCGATCATGATCCAGTCCAACTGTAATCCGACCTGCAATACCGTGCGCAGCGATGTGCGCGGCAACATCGTGCCGGGCGGCGCGGCCTACGACTTTACCGACGGGTTCATCACCCTCGCGCAGTCGAGCACTTCGACGCTGGAGCTCGTCGACAGCTTGGGCAGCCTCGACTGCAACGAATACCTGCTCACCGTCAACAACGGCAGCGTCGGCGTGACGGGCACATGCACCCTGTTCCCCGGCCCCATCGATTCGCCATGACGAAACAGTCTGCGACCTTGCCACCGCAACCTTTCACACCGGAGAGCGCCCCATGGCCGAACCGTTTCTGAGCGAGATTCGCCTGATGAGCTTCGATTTTCCGCCCCAGGGCTGGGCACTGTGCAACGGGCAGCTTCTGCCCATCAACCAGAACCAGGCGCTGTTCTCGCTGATCGGTACCACCTACGGCGGCAACGGGCAGACCAATTTCGCGTTGCCGGATTTCCGTGGCCGCACCCCCATCCACGCCGGCTCGGGTCATAACCTGGGCGAGCGCGGCGGTGAGCAGGCGCACACGCTCTCGGTCGCCGAGATCCCTGCCCACACGCACGCCGTTACGGCGACACCCGATGCCGGGGATCAGCAGATCCCGACCGATCTTGTGTTGGCCAAGGCCAACCTGCCGGCCTACGCGGCCGCCGACAACCTGGTGCCGATGTCGGGCAGTGCCGTCGCCAACACGGGCGGCAGCGAGGCGCACCCGAACATGCAACCGTTTCTGACCATCAGCTTCTGCATTGCCTTGCAGGGCATCTTTCCGAGCCAGAATTAGGAGAGCACGATATGGCGCAACCCTACGTGGGCGAGATTCGCATGTTCGGCGGCAATTTTGCGCCGGCCGGCTGGATGTTCTGCGAGGGGCAGCTGCTGCCCATTTCTGAAAACGAAACGCTGTTCCAGCTGATCGGCACGACCTACGGCGGCGACGGCCAGTCGACGTTCGCGCTGCCGGATCTGCGCGGGCGGCTGCCCATCCACCAGGGCAACGGCTTCATTCTCGCCGAAACCGGCGGTGTCGAGGATGTCTTGCTGACCGCCGCGCAGCTTCCCTCGCATACACACGCCCTGGCGGCTTCCCGCGACGTGGCCACGTTGACCGACCCGGCCGGCAATGTTTCGGCCCAGACCGGCGCGTTCGATCAGTTCCAGACCATGCCCGCGGCGCAGGCCATGGCCCCGCAATCGATCAGCCAGGTCGGCGGCAACCAGCCGCACAGCAACATGCAGCCTTATCTGTGCGTGAGTTTCATCATTTCACTGTTCGGGATCTTCCCGTCGCCGAGCTGATCGAGGAGCGCTCCATGTCCGATCCATTCGTTGCCGAAATCCGCATCTTTCCGTTCAACTTTGCACCCCAGGGCTGGGCCTTCTGCGACGGCCAGCTTCTCCCGATCTCGCAGAACACGGCCTTGTTCTCGCTGCTGGGCACGACCTACGGCGGCAACGGCCAGAGCAATTTCGCGCTGCCCGACCTCCAGGGCCGTGCGGTCATGCAGCCCGGGCAGGGTCCGGGGCTGAGCCTGCACGACCTGGGCGAGTCGGGCGGTTCGGAAACCGAAACCCTGCTCGAGGGCCAGATTCCGGCGCATCGCCATGGGCTGGGGGTGCAGCAGGTGCCCGGCGACAGTCCGACGCCGGCCGACAACGTTTACGCCCGCGGCGTGGGCGCCACGCCCTACCGGGACGCCGGCGGTGCCGCCCTGCAGGAAATGGCACCCGAGGCTCTGGCAGCGAGTGGCGGCGGCGCAGCGCACAACAACATGCAGCCGTATCTCACCTGTCACTTCTGCATCGCCCTGCAGGGCGTCTTTCCGCCGCGCTCATGAGGATGATCGGATGAAAAGGAACGCCACCACACGATTCTCGGAGTCGCGCCGCCGTCTGCTGGGTGGATCGGCCGCTCTGATGGCATTCGCCGCGATGCCCACCCTGGCTCGGAATGCCGGCGCGGCAACGGCCGCTCGAGGACCGGCGCTGTGGCTGGCCTGGCGGGACGAAGGGCAAGCGCGCTGGCGACCGGTCGTCGCGGCCTGCCGTCAAGCCCGGGTCGAGGCACCCTTGCGCATTGTCGTGCGCGGCCCCCAAGTGGCGAGCGGAACGCCGGCTCGGGACCTGTCGGTCGAAGCCGTCTACCGGCACTTTCCCGACCGGCCGTTCCGGCTGTGCAGCGGCATGGCCTCGGCCGGGCAGGGTGGCCGCGTACTGCACGCCGATCCCGGTGCGCTGGCCGCGCTTCAGGTCTGCCAGGGCGGGCAGACCGCGCGCTGCGAACTGTCCGGGCTGCTGTCCCCCTATATTTCGCCCGGCCGCTATTCCGTCCTGATCGGCAGCGACGGTGATCGGCGGGCACCGGACTGGCGCCGCCTGGAGACCTCGGCGGACGGTTTCCCGGTCGATCCGCGCGGCAGTCGCGCGTTGGCGGCCGTGCTCCTGGACATTCGACCAGCCTGAGCGCCGGGCGTGGCCGCAGGCGCCTCCCAAACGGTTCCCGTGCTGTCCGGGCGACTGGGCCTGAGGCCCGAGGGCGATTCCGATCGGGCCTTCCTGCTCGCGCTCTACGGCAGCACCCGTGCGGCCGAACTCAGGCAGGTCGGCTGGAGCGCGGAGCAGCGTGATCGCTTCATCGCCCAGCAGTTCGAGGCCCAGCGCACGCACTATCGTCAGCACTATCGGGGTGCCGACTTCCTGGTCATCGAGTACGCTTCGGTTCCGGTCGGCCGGCTCTACCTGCATCTGACCCGCTCCGAACTGCGCCTGATGGACATCATCGTGCAGGCCGACCGCCGGGGGCAGGGCCTGGGCCGGCGCGTGCTGCTCGGCGTGGTCGAGCGCGCGCTCGAACGGGAGGTGCCGATCACGCTGCACGTGGAGCCCTTCAATCCCGCACGTCACTGGTACCAGCGGCTGGGCTTCGAACGCATCGAGGCGCGCGGGGTGTACTGGTTCATGCGCCTGCCGACTGCCGCACTCGAGTCGGCCAGATCGCGGCTGTCGCCCCGGCACGCGCCCGGAGCCCGGGCCTCGACTGGGCGGGCGTCGCCGACCCGCTTCAGGAAAAGCTGATCTCGTAGCGCATGCCTTCCTCGTCGGGTCCGATCGGCACCAGAAAGAGTTCCAGTTCACCGTGTTCGGGGTGGTGCAGCCGGCAGATGCCCTGCGGCCGGAACCGGTCCTTCGGGCCGCTGCGCAGGATCAGGGAAAATGGTGTACGCCCGCCGGGCATGCCGCCGGGCCGCTCGCGCGCCTCGAGGACTCGAGCGCTTTGTTCCTCGTCACCGAATTGCAACGTCAGTTCCTGCTCGAGCAGACCTGCGAAATCGTCGAGCGTCAGATTGCCTGTCATGGCCTTGCCGATCGCGAAAAATTCAGCGTCGTAGTCTACCATTCGGGTCTGCCGCGAAGGCTTGGTGGGCCATGCCGGAAGTGGCCAGGAGAACGTGAATCCTGCCGCAGGCAGGCCCTCGGGAAGCCCCTGAAATGAGTGGCGGGGTACACTAGCGACCAACGCTCAGCCGCTGTAGCGGGCGCGATCTGTTCCACGATCTCGCGCCCGGCGATCCGGAGTGGCAGTGAATTCGATCCATCTGGAGACGGAAGCGACATGCTGGAAGTGATCATCCTCGCCGCTGGCGAGGGCAAGCGCATGAACTCGTCGCGGCCGAAGGTCTTGCAGCCGGTCGGCGGCCGGCCCATGCTGCAGCACCTGGTCGACGCCGCCCGCGAACTGGAGCCGGCCGCGATCCGGGTGGTGATCGGCGCGGGTGCCGACCAGGTGCGCGCCGCGCTGGACGGGCAGGGCATCGACTGGGTGACCCAGTCCGAGCGTCGTGGGACGGGTCACGCGGCGATGCAGGCGCTGCCCCAGGTCGACCCGCGCGCGCGAGTGCTCGTCCTGCCCGGCGACATGCCCCTGATTCGTGCCGCCACGCTCGCGCGCCTGCTGGAAAGCCGGGCCGACCTGGCCCTGCTCAGTTTCATCGCCGCCGACCCGACGGGCTACGGGCGCATCCTGCGCGACGACGGGGACGTGACGGCGATCCGGGAAGAAAAGGATGCCAGCGAGCGGGAGCGGCGTATCGACGAGGTCAACAGCGGTGTCCTGTGCGCCGGAGCCGGGGATCTGTCCGCCTGGCTCGAGCGGGTCGGCGACGACAACGCGCAGGGCGAGTACTACCTGACCGACTGCGTCGGGATCGCGGCCGGCTCGGGCCGGGCCGTGGACGCCGTCGTCGCCGACGATGCCGGTGAGCTGCTGGGCGCCAATGACCGCGCACAGCTGGCCGAGCTCGAGCGCGTCTTCCAGGCCCGCGCCCGCAGGGCCCTGCTCGCCGCCGGCGTCACCCTGCTCGATCCCGCCGCCGTGCAGGTGCGCGGCCCGGTCGAATCCGGCCGCGACGTGCGCATCGACGTCAACGTCGTGCTGGAAGGACGCAACCGCTTCGGCGACGAGGTGGTCATCGGTCCCGGTTGCGTGATCCGCGACTGCGACCTGGCCGCCGGCACCCGGATCGAGCCGATGAGCGTGCTCGAGGGCGTGCGCACCACCGGCGCCTGTTCGGTCGGGCCCTTCGCCCGGCTGCGCGCCGGCACCGAGCTGGCCGAGGGCGTCAAGGTGGGAAATTTCGTCGAGACCAAGAAAGCCAGAATGGCCGCTGGTGCCAAGGCCTCGCACCTGAGCTACATCGGCGACGCCGAGGTGGGCGAAGGCGCGAATATCGGCGCCGGCACGATCACCTGCAACTACGACGGCGTCAACAAGCATCGCACCGTGATCGGCGCGGGGGCCTTTATCGGATCGAACTCTTCGCTGGTCGCGCCGGTCAGAGTAGGGAGAAGGGCCACGATCGGGGCCGGGAGCGTGATCACCTCGGAGGCACCCGACGGCCAGCTCACCCTCGCCAGGACCCCGCAACGCAGCGTGCCGGACTGGAAACGACCCGCCCGAGACGACAAAAAAACCTGAACCGGTGTTGGCGCAGGGGGTGCGCCTGCGGTATTCTCGTCGCCTTACAGATTTTTGCCAGAGACTTCATTGCACAATGCGTAAACGCCATCGTCCAGAGGAAGAAGCCGAGATCAACATCACGCCGATGCTCGACATCGTGTTCATCATGTTGATTTTCTTCATCGTGACCACCTCCTTCGTCCGCGAGGAGGGCCTGGATATCTCGCGGCCGTCGGAAAGCGAACAACAGACGGTGCAGGAAGACAAGGACCTGCCGATCGTCGTGCGCATCGACCAGGCCAGCATGATCACGGTCAACCAGCGCCGCGTCGAGCCCGAGGCCATCCGCGCCAACCTCGAGCGCGAGTTCGCCCAGAGCCCGGAGTCGCCGCTGATCGTCGCCGCGCACCCGGACGCGAACACCAACGCCCTCGTGCAGGTTCTCGATTCGGCCAATGTCGTCGGGATCGACAACATCTCGGTCGCC
>CAZSGS010000012.1:0-16734 GCA_964606365.1 uncultured Wenzhouxiangella sp.
ATCGACCTGGAGATCGCCGCTCGGGTCACCGAGCGCTACGCCTACGCCTACGGCAGCTACGACAGCGTCAGCGGCTGGACGGAGTGGCAGCGCAGCTTCAAGCGCGGCGACTGGGAGGTCAGCACCCTGACCCGCACCCTGCTGACGTCTGATGCCGACAACTTCCGCATCCGGGCCACCCTGGACGCCTGGGAAGGGGAGACGCGGATCTATGCGCGCACCTGGGACGAGACCATTCCCCGTGATCTCGTCTAGGGAAACACTGATGTATTGCTGCACTCCGGCGGCGATCAACCTCCCTTCGCTCGCGACATACATCAGCAGTTCCCTCGGTCGTCTAGGAAGGGAGGGGCTGCTATGGTGACGGCCTGATGCCACCGGGACGTCCTGCATGAATCCGATCCCCGCCGCCGTGCCGACGACCCCCCGCGCCTCGCGCAAGGAGATCCTCGGCTGGGCGATGTTCGACTTCGCCAACCAGGCCTACACCCTGTTGATCATCACGGTGGTCTTCGGCGACCTGTTCACGCGGGTGATCGTCGGAGACTCGCCGGACTATCGCATGGGCAACCTGTTGTGGAGCGTCGCGCTCGCCGTCTCCTATGCGCTGGTGGTCGCGGCCAACCCCATCTGCGGCGCGATCATGGACCACGGCCGAAGGCGCAAGGCCTTCCTGTTCGCCAGCTACGTCCTGACCGTGGTCGCCACGGCACTGCTCTGGTTCGTCGAGCCGGGCTGGATCGCGACCGCCATGATCCTGATCATCGTCTCCAACTTCGCCTATGCCATCGGCGAGGGCTTTATCGCCAGCTTCCTGCCCGGGCTTGGGCCGCGCAAGGATCTCGGCTGGATTTCCGGCCTGGGCTGGTCGCTGGGCTACATCGGCGGCCTCGTGTCGACGGCTTTCGCCCTGTTGTTCCTGGGCGAGATCAGCCTGGCCAACTACGACAGCGTGCGCTGGGTCGGCCCTTTCGCCGCCGCGTTCTTCCTGATCACCGCCCTGCCCACCTTCCTGTGGGTGAAGGAACGCGGCGCGCGACGAATGCTCCAGCCCGGCGACAGCCCGGCCCGTGCCGGCTTCCGACGCCTGCGCCGCACGTTCGAACACGTGCGGC
The DNA here is from genome assembly GCA_964606365.1 of uncultured Wenzhouxiangella sp. Classification (GTDB taxonomy): domain Bacteria; phylum Pseudomonadota; class Gammaproteobacteria; order Xanthomonadales; family Wenzhouxiangellaceae; genus Wenzhouxiangella. The sequence continues at coordinate 1,116 of CAZSGS010000012.1, forward strand.
ATTTCCACGACATGCGCTGGCTGCTCGCCTCGATCTTCTTCAAGATGGCCGGCATCTACATCGTCATCAGCTTCGCCTTCATCTACGGCGCCCAGGTGATCGAGTGGGACGAATCGATCCGGATCGCAATGTTCGTCACCGTCCAGGTCACGGCGGCGATCGGAGCCGTCGTGTTCGGCCTGCTGCAGAGCCGGCTGGGCGCCCGGTTTACCTACCTGCTGACGCTGTTCCTGTGGCTGGCGGCCATCACCGCCATCTGGCAGACCCCGACAGTCGCCGAACTCGCCGGGGACTGGTTCGACCTGGACTGGCAGGCCCAGCACGTGTTCCTGTTTGCCGGCCTGCTGGCCGGCCTGAGCCTGGGCTCGTCGCAATCGGCCGGCCGTGCCCTGGTCGGCATGCTCACCCCGCGCGGCAAGGCCGCCGAGTTCTTCGGCTTCTGGGGCACGGCCGGCAAGCTGGCAGCCATCTTCGGCATCCTCGGACTGGGCCTGCTCCAGGCCTGGCTCGGCCTGGCCACCGCCATCGTCTTCTGCCTGCTCCTGTTCACCGCCGCCATCATTTGCGCCTGGCCGATCAACGAAGCCCGTGGCCACCGAGCAGCCGACACATGGCGAGAGCGCAAATCCGTTTCGGACGCCGTGAAAAGGGCCTCTCGCAAAGACGCAAAGGCGCAAAGTTCGCAATGAAAGATCTAGAAAAAAGCACTGCTTTAGAATCAATCAATACCGCCCCCGCTCAATCAATTTTATGATCCTTTGCCTTTGCGCCTTTGCGTCTTTGCGAGAAACCATCTGGCTTCACGCGCCTATTGCTACTCCATGAGAATCGTCAGCCACACCTGCTCGAACACCGAGATCGTCTGCGCCCTTCGCCGGGCCGACTGGCTGGTGGGCGTCGACGATCATTCTGACTACCCGCCCGAAGTCGTCGCAAACCTTCCGCGCATCGGCCCCGACCTGGACGTCGATGTCGAGAAGATCCTCTCGCTAGAACCGGACCTGGTCGTCACCTCGCTGACCGTACCGGGCCACGAACGCTGCCTGGAACGGCTCGAAGCCGCGGGCCTGCCGCTGCTGGTCACGCAACCGCATACGCTCGCCGACGTGGCGGCCGATATCCAGCGAATCGGCAAGGCCATCGATGCCGAGACCCGCGCGGAAAACCTGGCGGCCCGGTTCGATGCCGCACTGGCAGCCGACCCGCCCGGGCACGAACCCGTGCCGGTCCTGGTCGAGTGGTGGCCCAAGCCCGTGATCGTCCCCGGCAAGCATTCCTGGGTCAACGAAATGCTTGCGCTCGCCGGCGGCGTCAATCCCTGGCACGAGAGCGACGCCGAGAGCCTGGAAGTCGATATGGAGATGGCGCGCGCGGCCTCGCCCGAAGCCGTTGTCATGAGCTGGTGCGGGGTCGATGAAGCCAAGTATCGCCCCCACGTCGTACGCCGACGCGAGGGCTGGGAAACGGTTCCCGCCATCGCCAAAGACCACATCTTCCCCGTCAGCGAGGCGTGGCTTGGGAGGCCCGGGCCAAGACTGCTGGACGGGATCGAAAAACTCAAAACAGTGGTTGAGCGGGTGAAGCGGGTCGTGTGAGGTCGGGTTGCCAGCCCGCTCCAACGCGATTCTCACCGCGCCACTCGCTGCCGGCACCACACCCCCACGCGGGGTAGAATACGCGCCCATGACGCAACCCGACACCCAAAAACGCCCCAGCGTGGGCCTGGTCTCCCTGGGCTGCCCCAAGGCCCTGGTCGACTCCGAGGACATCGTCACGCGCCTGCGCTCGGAAGGCTACGACATCGTGCCCTCCTACGAGGATGCCGACCTGGTGGTGGTCAATACCTGCGGCTTCATCGACTCGGCCAAGGCCGAATCGCTCGAGAGCATCGGCGAGGCGCTTTCGACCAACGGCAAGGTCCTGGTCACCGGCTGCATGGGTGCGAAACCCGGGGACATCACCCGGATCCACCCCAAGGTGCTCGACGTCACCGGCCCGCACCAGGCCGAAGCGGTGGTGGAATCCGTGAACCGGCACCTGCCCAGACCCCATGACCCGCGCTTCGACCTGGTGCCGCCGGGCGGCCTGAAGTTGACGCCGCAGCACTACGCTTATCTCAAGATATCAGAGGGTTGCAACCACAAGTGCAGCTTCTGCATCATCCCGTCGATGCGCGGCAGGCTGGTCAGCCGACCGCTCGGCCTGGTCCTGCGCGAGGCCGAGCAGCTGGCCGAACGCGGCGTGCAGGAACTGCTGGTCATCAGCCAGGACACCAGCGCCTACGGCGTCGATCTGAAATACCAGACCGACTACTGGCGCGGTCGCGAGTACCAGACCCGCCTCTACGACCTTTGCGACGCGCTCGGCGAACTGGGGATCTGGGTCAGGCTGCACTACGTCTACCCCTACCCGCACGTCGACGGCATCATCGAGCTGATGAATGCCGGGCGCATCCTGCCCTACCTGGATATTCCCTTTCAGCACGCCAGCCGCCGGATACTCAAGGCCATGCGCCGTCCTGCGGCAGCCGAGAACACGCTCGAGCGCATCCAGGCATGGCGGAGACAATGCCCCGACCTGGTGATCCGTTCAACCTTCATCGTCGGCTTTCCGGGCGAAACCGAGGCCGATTTCCAGGAATTGCTGGACTGGCTCGGTGACGCCCGGCTCGACCGCGTTGGCTGCTTCAAGTACTCGCCGGTCGAGGGTGCCGCCGCGAACGAACTGCCCGGTGCGGTGCCGGATGCGGTCGCGGAGGAGCGTTGGCACCGCTTCATGCAGCACCAGGCCGCCATCAGCGCCGACAGGCTGGAGCGCCGGGTCGGCGCCATCGAACCGATGCTCGTCGATGGGGTCGAAGGTGACATCGCCATCGCACGGAGCTATGGTGACGCTCCGGAAATCGACGGCCAGGTCATCGTCTCGGGCGCGCACTCGCCCCGGGCCGGCGACGCATTGATGGTTCGCATCGTCAGAGCCGACGAATACGACCTGCACGCCGAGGCCGTCGATGAGCAGGAACTGAGCCGGTCCGCCGGCATCTAACCCGCCGGCAGAATTCCAAGAATGACCAACTCCATGGAGACTATCGTGAAAAAGACCATCTGCATTCTGAGCATTGCCTTTCTCGCCGTCGGCTGCGGCTCCGACGAACCGGCGCCGGCCGAGGAGACCAATCAGTCCGCCCAGGAAGAGGCTGGCCAGGACGAACGAACCGTTCGACGCAGTGAATCCGAACAGGAAACCCAGCCCCTGCCGCGGCGCGACCGCGAAGACCCTGAGAAGCGCATCCCCCGAATCGCGGGCGAAGCGACCGAGGAGGGCTACGGCCTGACCATGGTGGTGGACGGCTCCGATCCCGAGGCTTTCCAGGAGAGCCTCGAACTGATCGCCATGGATTCCTCCGAGGAACAGTACCGCAGGCTCGATGCCGCCCTGCGCTTCCTCGGCACCTACGACACGGCCGCGTGGTCGGGCCTGCCCAATCTCTACAAGACGCTCGACGGCATGACCGGTGAAGAGATCATCGAGCGGGCCGAAGAGATGCGCGAGAAACGCCGCCGCCGCCGCTGATCACCCGCCACTCGACCCCGCCGGCCCTGCCGGCGGGGTCGAGCCCTTGTTGACGGGGTACACTAGCCTGTCAATGATGATGCCAGCCGTGCTCCCGGCCGAGGCTTTCGATACGCTCCATCGTCTCGGGCATCCAGGCATCACCACCCTCTCTTTCGAAGAAGAACGGCTCGCGCTCGACTGACTCGGGTAGCACCTGGTTCATCGTCGAGGCCTCGTAGAGGCGGCCGTTGAGCATCGTGTAGACCACGTTCTGGCTTTGCTCGATATCCTCGAGAACGTCGCCATCGATCACGATCAGGTCGGCCAGCTTGCCCGCCTCGATCGTGCCGATGTCATCGTCCATTCCGAAGTACTCGGCGCCGTCGACGGTCGCGCCGCGCAACGCTTCCCAGGGTGAGAACCCCCCCTGCACCATGGCCCACATTTCCCAGTGCGCCGCGAGCCCCGCGAGCTGCCCGTGGGCGCCGATCACGACCGGAACGCCCAGCTCGTTGAGCGCCTTCGCCTGTTCGGCAACGAAGATGTGGTTGTAGTGCTCGTCCGGCGCGGTCGGCCGGCGGATCGAGCGCGGATGCACGATGAACTTGGGAACGAAGTCGAGCAGACGTTCGTTCTTCCAGACCTCGTAACGGTCGTAGAAGTACTCCTCGCCCATCAGGCCGCCGTAGGCCACCACGAAGGTCGGGGAATAGACCACGTCCGTCTGGCTCCAGAGCTGTCGGATGTCGTCGTAGGCGGCCTTCACCGACAGGCTGTGCTCGATACCCGTATGCCCGTCGACGATCTGATTGAGATTCTGCTCCAGGCGCATGCCGCCCTCGGGCACGACCATCACATCGAGATTGCGACCGGCCTCGAGCACCTGCTGGCGCTGGTCGCGCCTGAGATAGTTGTAGCTCTTGACCGAAATCGCGCCCAGCGCCTTCTGGCGGCGCACGTGGAATTCGGCATCCTCGTAGCCGTCCACCTTCGCCGTCGCCCCAGGCGCAATCGCACCGTAGAGGATACGGCCGGTGGACCATATGCGCGGCGCCAGCACTTCGCCGGCGCGCTGCAGCTCGGCCATCGAAAAGATGGCGGCATTGTCGTTCGAGGGATCGTGGATGCTGGTCACGCCGAAGGCCAGGTTGGCCATCTGCGCCCAGTTCTGCTGCGGCGTGAGCTGCCGGCTGCTCATCGGTCCGTGGGCGTGGGCGTCGAACAGCCCGGGCACGATGGTCTTGCCGGAGACGTCGATCACCTCGTAGCTTCCGGGGATATCGCCGGACTCGCGCTCGGCCACGGCCGTGATGCGGTTACCGTCGACCAGCACCACGCCATCCTCGATGATCTCGCGCTCCTCGTCGGCATTGCGCATGGTCACGATGCGGGCGCCGACCAGGGCGATACGACCGTCGTGCCGGTCCGATTCGACCTCGAAGCCGAGTTCGACGCCTTCGGTTTCGGGTTCCGGCAGTTCCTCGGGCGCGCCTTCGAGAAAGGCGAAGGCATCGGTCAGTTCGCGCCGGTAGAGCGTGGCGCCGTGCGACCAGCCCACGGCCGAACTGTCGGCGTCAAAATGCAGGTGATCGCCGGCCCGGGCCGAAACCTGGCGCACCGGGAACGCTGTCGCGTCGCCGCCCAGGGTGAGTTTGCCGCCGGTCGGAAAGAAAGGCGCGACGAACGCATTGTAGTGCTCGGTGAAGGCCACCCAGCGGCCGTCGGGCGAGACGCGGTACTCGGTCACCCAATCGCCCTGCAGGTGTTCGCGCGTGTCGTTGCCCTGGAGGTTGACGCTGTTGAGCGCCAGGCCGTCATCGCCGTTTTGCGAGAACAGGATGCGCTCGCCGTCGGCGGAAAACTGCGGATTGCTGCCTGCATCGTGCACGCGGCGCATGCCGTCTCCATCGGCGTCGGCCACGTACAGGCCGGTGCGTTCCGACCAGGCCGGCGAGGTCAGGTAGCCGCCGGAGCTGCGCACGAACACGACCTGCTCGCCGTCGGGCGAGAAGGACGGCTCGATATAGTGGCCCGGTTCGTCGCTGACGGTGCGGGCACGACCACGGCCGAGCGGCGCGACCCGCACGGAACCCAGCTTCTCGTCGTGCCAGGTGGTGTAGACCACCGACCGGCCGTCGGGGGAAAAGCGCGGATGGAACTCCCAGTGTTCATCCTGGTCGGTGAGCCTGCGACGGGTGTCGCGCTCGAGGTCGTGCAACCACAGGTAGCCGAGCGCCTGGAAAATCGCATGGCGCCCATCCGGGCTGCGCTGGGTCCAGCGCGCCATGCGCACCCGAAAGGTGTCGGGCGAGACCTCGACACTTCGCTCGAGCGCCGGGTGGATCTGCTTCTCGGCGGTGACGCGCACCTCGATCGGCTCGTGCGAGCCGTCGGTGCCGATGCGATGGAACTTGCCGCCGGTCCAGACCACGATCGACTCGCCGTCCGGCGTCCATGAAAAGCCCGGGAAGTTGCCCATGTCGCCGGACGTTTCCTGCTTGTCGCGCTCGAGGTCGGTGTAGAGCGTGCGCTCGATGCCCGACTCGAGATCCTTGACCATCAGGCGCGAGGTCAGCTCGGTCGGGTTGCGACGCACGAAGGCCAGCTGCTTGCCGTCGGGAGAGAGCACGGGCCGGATCGCGCCGCCGGGGCCGGAGACGACCGTTTCGGTTTCACCGGTTGCGCGATCGAGACGGCGCACGGCAAAGATGCCCTCGTTGGCGTCCTTGTTGTACGCCCAGACCGACCCGGACGTCATGTCCTGGCTGTAGTAGACGTATCGGCCGTCGGGCGAGAAATGCGGCTCGGCGATGTTCTTCTGAGACTGCTCGCCGTGCAGCCGATCGACCAGGCTCACGCCCTTGCCGCCGCCTCGATGGTAGAGCCAGATCGAGCCGGCCGGGATGGAGCGCTGGGAGACGTAGCCCTTGCGGGCGGCGATGTAGTCGCCGTCGGGCGACCAGGCCGGGTTGTGCAGCAGGTGTTCGCGCTCGTCGCTGACCTGCTGCAGGTCGGAACCGTCGGCGTCCATCGTCCAGATGTTCTCGGCGCCGTCGCGATCGGAGACGAAGGCGATGCGCTCGCCGTCCGGGCTATAGCGGGGCTGAAAATTCCACGCCAGATCGCTGGTCAGCGCCCTGGCCTCACCGCCCGACATGGAAGCGGTGTAGATGTCGCCCAGCATGTGAAACACGAAGCGCTCGCCATCGGGGTGGACGTCGACATCCGACCAGGTCACCTCGTCGGTATCGATGGTGATCGTTTCCCAGTCGCCCGGCGGCTCGAGCACCGACCATTCGGCGTCGCTCTCCTTCCCGGCCTCGTCACCCGCCCCGTTCTCCTGTGCCGCGAGCGGCGGGGTCAGAACGAACAAGAAGAGCATCAATAGTATTTTGCGGAGCATCGTTGGTCTCTTGGGTTGCAGGAATAAAAGGGTTGACGGGTTCCGGGTTCTCAACTCTACTCATCCTTCCGCGCCACCTCATTCGCCACGCCGTGCGGTACGTGCCCGGTGGCGATCTCGCGGCTGGCCGGTCCGGTGTGCAGGGTCTGGTCGTCGAAAAAAATGTCGGCGCCGAAGGAGCGCAGGTAGGGCGTCTTCTCGCGACCGCCGAGAAACATTGCCTCGTCGATGCGGATACCCCAGGCCCGGAGCGTAAGAATCACGCGTTTGTGCGCCGGCGCCGAGCGCGCCGTGATCAGGGCCGTGCGGATCGGGTTGTCCTCGAGCGGGTAGGCCGACTGGATGCGCTGGATCCCCTCCAGCACGCCCTTGAAGGGACCGGCCGCGAGGGGGCTGGCCGCCTGCGCGCGTTCACTGTTGGAGAAGGCCTCCAGGCCCTGCTCCTTGTAGATCCGCTCGGCCTCGTCGGAAAAGATCACGGCATCGCCGTCGAAGGCCAGTTTGAGTTGCTCGGAGCGGTTCTCGCGAATGGCGGTGGGCAGGATGGTCGCGGCCGCGTAGCCGGCCATCAGCACGCGCCTGACATCGTCCTCGTTGGCCGACAGGAACAGTTGCGCGCCGGACGGCTCGATATAGTCGGCCGGGCTGGCGCCGTTGGTGAACACCGCGCGCTGGATATCCAGGCCGTAGTGTTCGATGGAATTGAAGATTCGCAGCCCCGTGTCCGCGCTGTTGCGCGACATCAGAACGACCTCGACGCCGGGATGGTTCATGCCGTCGTGGTTGAGACGGAGCAGTTTCTCCGCCAGGTGAAAGGCCACACCCTTGCCGAGGATCTCGTCCTCGCGCTCGCGCTGATAGTCCATGTAGCGCTCGAGGCCGTGCTGCTCGAACACGCGATGCGACTCGTCGAGGTCGAACAGCGCCCGCGAGGAAATCCCGACGATCAAGGGACCGGGCGCGGATTCGGAGGTATTGGCCTTGGTCGGGGGCATGGGGCGATTATAACGGGCGAGAGATAGCGGGGGACGCGTCCAGCAATCGAAACCCGCGTAGGTCGCGGTCGCATCCGCGACGGACGGCGCTTCGGCTCTGAACACCCTTAGCCGACGTGTGCACGAGCCCGAAAGGTCGTCCGTCGGCGATGCGACGCCGACCTACGCTGCCTTCGTTCTCGCGGAGTAGACTACCTCACTGAAAGAATTGCTCGGACAGAATCCGCTCTTCCAGCGAATGCTCCGGATCGAACAACAGCCGGTGCGTGATATCGCGCTGCTGGCGAACCTCGACGCGGACGACGTTGCGCACTTCGTCGTAGTCCGCCGTGGCGCTCACCGGCCGTCTCTCCGGCTGAATCACTTCGAAACGCACATCCGCGGAGGCCGGCAGGATCGCACCCTGCCAGCGGCGCGGGCGAAAGGGACTGATCGGCGTGAGCACGACCGCTTCGGTGCCCAGCGGCAGGATGGGACCATGCGCGGATAGGTTGTAGGCGGTCGAACCGGCCGCCGTGGCCAGCAGCACGCCGTCGGCAACCAGGCGCTCGACGCGCTCGCGACCGTTGACCAGGATGCGGACATGGGCCGCCTGGTTGGTCTGGCGAAGCAGGGCAACCTCGTTGATGGCCACGGCGCGATGCGGCGCGCCCTGCTGGTCGGTGGTCAGCATCTGCAACGGGTTGAGCACGACCTCGCGCGCGGCGGCAATTCGCTCGGGCAGTTCATCTTCGGCGAAGCGGTTCATCAGAAAGCCGACCTCACCCAGACGCATTCCGAACACCGGCAGATTGCGGTCGACGTGCTCGTGCAGGGTATGCAGCATGAAACCGTCGCCCCCGAGCACGACCAGCACCTGGGCATCGTCGAGCGCCACGTCGCCATAACGCTCGCGCAGCGCCCGGGCCGCTTCCTGGGAACCGGGATGGGCGCTGGCGAGCACGGCCATGCGCATAGCTTCAGCTCCTTGTGGCGGCTTACTTGGAATTACGACTTTCAATACTCATTGTGCCTGATCACCGGTTGGCTGGTTGACTGGATCGGCAACCGACAGACTCGCGGGGCGGCACGGCCGCGAGAACCTGAAGTCAGCCCGTGAGTTGCCATCACTCACTCCGCGGCAAAGCCGCCCCGCCAACGGATCCGCGCCGAACCAGCAAACCAGCAAACCAGTAAACCAGCCAACAAGCCAACCCATCACTCCGCCGTCGCGTGCAGCAACTGGCCGAGACCGTTGACCGCGACCTGGAGTACGGCATAGTCGCGCGTGGCCGTGTTGCGCATTTCCTCGAGCATCAGGCTGATGCGATTGACGGAATCGGCGTAACGCGCCATCCAGGCCTTGACCGGCTCGCTCTCGTCCCCGGCCTCGTCGAGAATGCGGCGCGTGAGCTCGCGGTGGTGGCGATAGAGGTCGTCGCGCAGGTGGCCGCGCGCATGGGCGTGCCACTGTCGCTCCACCGGCAGCTCCTCCACCTGCGTACGCAGCCACTTGAGGCTCAGGTGATCGAACAGCCGGAAGTAGATGCGTGCCACATCCTCGACCTCGAGGTCTTGCATGCGGGCTTCATCGACGATGTCGAGCGCCGAGAATGCAAACCGCAGGCCGGCCACCTCGGCGGCGATCTCCTCGGTGAAACCGGCCGCGACAAGCTCTTGCTTGCGCGCTTCCAAGGCCTGCCGCAAGTCACCGTGGAGCATCTCCGGCAAGGTCTCGCGATAGCGTGCGATACCGGGAGCGAAGCGATCGACCTTGCTCGAGATATCGATCGAGTAACCGCCGGGCAGCGTAATCACCCGGCGCGTGACCTGCCGCAGCAGATTCCACATCTCAAGCTGGGCGTCGAGCTGGCTGTGCGAAGGCACCTTGTTGTCGAGCGATTCGATCTTCTGCCAGAAATCGCGAGCGGCGAAGATCTCGCGGGCGACGGTGTAGGCCTTGGCCGCCATCGCGGAACTGGCGCCGGTATCTTCGCGGATACGCATCACGAACGGCGCACCCATGCGGTTGACGATACTGTTGGTGACCCGTGTTGCAATAATCTCGCGCCAAAGTCGATGTTCCGGCATCAGTTCGCCAAAACGTTCGCGCAGCGGCGTCGGGAAGTACTCCTTCAGTTCGGCCGAGAGATAGGGATCCTCGGGAACGTCGGAATCGAGCAGATCCTGGTAGAGCGTGATCTTGCTGAAGGACAGCAGCAGCGACAGTTCCGGACGGGTCAACCCCTGGCCGCGGGCGACGCGCTCGCGCAGCTCTTCGTCGTCGGGAAGCTGTTCGAGATCGCGATCGAGTACGCCCTGGTGTTCCAGAACGGCGATGAAATGCGCCTCGGCGCCCAGCCGATCGCTGGTGATCGCCTCCATCATGCTCAGCGCCTGGTTCTGGAGGTAGTTGGAACGCAGCACCAGATCGCTGACCTCGTCGGTCATTTCCGCCAGCAGTTCGTTGCGCTGACCGGTACTGATCATCTCGCGCTCGACGGCTTCGTTGAGCAGAATCTTGATGTTGACTTCGTGGTCGGAGCAGTCGACGCCGCCGGAGTTGTCGATGAAGTCGGTATTGATTCGCCCGCCCCGCATCGCGAACTCGATGCGACCGCGCTGGGTCAATCCAAGATTACCGCCCTCGCCCACCACCCGGGCGCCGATCTCGCTGCCGTTGATCCGCACCAGGTTGTTGGCCAGGTCACCGACCTCGGCATGCGCTTCGTTCCCACCCTTGACGTAAGTGCCGATGCCGCCGTTCCAGAGCAGGTCCGCCGGCGCCTTCAGCAGCGCCTTGATGAGTTCGTGCGGCGCAAGGGCTCGCGCTTCGACACCCAGCCACTCGCGCACTTCACTCGAGAGCTCGATCGACTTGGCCTGGCGTGAAAACACACCGCCGCCACGGGATATCAGTTTTTCGTCGTAGTCGGCCCAGGTGGTTCCCGGCGTTTCGAACAACCGCTTGCGCTCTTCGAAGCTGGCCGCGGCATCCGGCTCGGGATCGAGGAATATGTGCATGTGGTTGAAGGCGCCCTTGAGACGGATATGCTTCGACAACAGCATGCCGTTGCCGAAAACGTCGCCGCCCATGTCGCCGATGCCGACCACCGTGAACGCCTCGCTCTGCGTATCGAGTCCGAGCTCACGGAAATGCCGCTTGACCGATTCCCAGGCTCCCTTGGCCGTGATTCCCATTTTCTTGTGGTCGTAGCCGTTGGAACCGCCGGACGCGAACGCGTCGCCGAGCCAGAAACCGTGTTCGGCCGAAATGGCGTTGGCGATATCCGAAAAGGTCGCGGTTCCCTTGTCCGCGGCCACCACCAGGTAGGGGTCGTCGTCATCGTGACGCACCACGTCGCGCGGCGGCACCAGCGCATCACCTTCGAGGTTGTCGGTGATGTCGAGCATGCCGTTGATGAAGCTGCGATAACAGTAGACCACCTCGGCCATCATGGCTTCGCGATCGCCACTCTCGGGCAACTGCTTGGCCACGAAGCCGCCCTTGGCGCCGACCGGCACGATCATGGTGTTCTTCACGTTCTGCGCCCGCATCAGGCCCAGCACTTCGGTGCGGAAATCCTCACGGCGATCCGACCAGCGCAGCCCGCCGCGAGCCACCTGACCGCCGCGCAGGTGAACACCCTCCACCCGCGGCGAATACACCCAGATCTCCCGGTAGGGTCGCGGCTGCGGCAGGTCCGGCACGCGCGATGAATCGAGCTTGATGCTCAGATAGTCGTGGTACTCGCCGCGCGGGTCACGCTGGTAGGCGTTGCTGCGCAGCGCCGCACGGATCAGGTCGCAGAAGCCGCGCAGGATGCGATCCTGGTCGGCGGAACCGACCGAATCGAGCGCCCGCAGGATGGTCTTGCGCATCACCAGCTCGGACTCGGGGGAAGGCGCGGACTCGCGCGACTGGAAAACCTCGTCGAGATACTCACTGAGCACGTCGTCCCGGAACACCGTGAGCAACTCCCGGCACTGGGCTTCGAGCTGCTTTCTGGCGCTGCTGCCGTGCTGACGGCGTTCGGCACGCCGGGCCGGATCGAAGCGCATTTCGAAGTACTCGACGAGCAAACGCGCCACCAGCGGCCAGGCCGCCAGGGTTTCCTCCATGTAGTTCTGAGAAAACGGCATGCCGGTCTGAAGCAGGTACTTGCAACACGCACGCAGCAGGTTGACCTGGCGCCAGTCCAGCCCGGCCAGCACGACAAGGCGATTGAAGCCGTCGTTCTCGCAGCGCCGACGCCAGATCTGCTCGAAAGCATCCTGAAACTTGTCACGCACGCGATCGAGCTGTATGTCGGCATCGTCGGGCGGACGCATGTCGAAGTCCTGGATCCAGACGCGGTGGCCGTCGGATACGGTCAGTTCATAGGGGCGTTCGGACACGATGCGCATGCCGAGGTTCTCGAGCATCGGCAGCACGTCGGAGAGCGGCAGGGGCTGGCTGTGCTTGAAGATCTTGAAGCGCAGCAGGCCCGTGCCCCGCCGACGCGGCTTGTACAGGCTCATGCGCAGATCGTCGAGATCGCGCAGCTTCGAAACATTGACCACGTCGTAGCTGGCGACGTTGGGCGAGACGTCGTCGGCATAGGACACGGGGAAGGCCCGGCCGAAGCGACGGGCGAGTTCCAGGCCGTGCTCCTCGCCGTGCTCTCGCACGAGGATCTCGGTCAGTTCGTCATCCCAGGAACGAATGGCCTGCTTGATCTTTCGCTCGATCGCGTCGATATCGAAGTCGACCGTGGCTTCACCCTTGGGACGGACCACGAGGTGCACCCGAGCCAGCTTCGACTCACCCACCTGCACGGCAAAATCCAGCCGCTCGCCCTTGAGCGCGCGCTTGATGATGTTCTGGATCTTCTCGCGATTTTCCGTGTTGAAACGGTCGCGCGGAATGAAGACCAGGCATGAGAAGAATCGTCCGAAACGCTCGCGCCGGATGAACAGGCGCGTCTGGCTGCGTTCCTGCAGGTCCAGGATACCCGTGGCCATGTCCAGCAGTTCTTCGCTGGAGGCCTGGAAGAGCTCGTCGCGCGGCAAGGTCTCGAGAATGTGCATGAGCGCCTTGCCGGCATGGCTGCCCCCCTGCAGGCCCGACATCTCGACAACCTCCCGGACCTTGCGCCTCACCAGCGGCGTGTCCTGGCATCGCCGGATGTAGGCGCCGGAGGTGAACAGTCCGATAATGCGCTTCTCGTGCGTCACCCGGCCGTCATCGTCGAAGTACAGGACCGAGATGTAGTCCATGTAGCCACCGCGGTGCACGCTGGAGGTGGCGTTGGTCTTGGTGATGATGATCGGATCGTCGGGCGAAGGCCTGTCGTTGCCGTGCCCCAGGTCGGAAAGCGATCGCACCGGGGCATCGCGGTGCTCGGGGTGCATGATGCCCAGTCCGCTGTTGGCGACGGCGCGCAACACGCGTCCGTCTTCGCCCTCCTCGATCACGTACTCGCGGTAGCCGAGAAACGTGAAATGGTCATTGGCCAGCCACTCGAAGAAATCCTGGGCTTCGCGACGGGCCTCCTCCGACAGCGCGGCGTGCGTTTCAGGCAGCTCGCTGGCGATTTCGTGCGAGCGCGCCAGCATCCGCTTCCAATCGGCGACGGCACGCTGTACGTCGGCCAGCGCGGCGAGGATCCTGTCCTCGATCTTCGCCAGCATCTCGGGATAATTCTGGCGGTCGACCTGCAGGTGCATCATCGACTCGGGGCGGCCGTCGCCGGAGTTGTTCTCGCCGTCCTCGGACAAGTGCAGCAGGTGCCCGCCCTGGTCGCGCACCACCCGCATGACGGGGTGGATGATCAGGTGGGCCGCGATGCCGAGGTTGGACAGGGCGAGGACCACCGAGTCGACCAGGAACGGCATGTCGTCGTTGACGATCTCGATGACCGTATGGCTCGACTCCCATCCATGCCGGTCGGCACGCGGGTTGTAGACGCGGAAGCGGATTTCGTTGCCCACGCGCTGGCGGGCGAAATCCAGAAACCCGGTCGCCAACGCGGCCAGGTCGTCGATCGACATCTCCTCGATTTCGGAAACCGGCACCCGGCGGAACAGGCGGCGGACAAAGCCCGCGCCCAGCTCCCGCCCCTCCGCGCGCGCCAGAACGCTGCCGACCTGATCGAGGATTTGCTCCTTCTTCTCGTGACTGTGATTCATCCGACTATTCCCTGGAACCGCCTGCCCCGGCCCCTGCCTGGCACGGGCCGCCGCAAACCGGGCGCGCGGCCGACACCGAGCGCGCGCCTGCATTCGACAGATCGCTCAGCGCAGGCCGCTTTCGGTGCGCGCGATCACCATGCGCTGGATTTCGCTGGTGCCCTCGTAGATCTCGGTAATCTTGGCATCGCGGAAGTAGCGCTCCACGGGCATCTCCTTGCTGTAGCCCATGCCACCGTGAATCTGCACCGCCTGGTGGGCAATCCACATGGCCGCCTCCGATGCAAACAGCTTGGCCATGGAGCCGTCAAGCGTAAAGCGCGAGCCGGTCTCGGAGGCCTTCATCTTGGCCCAGGCCGCCTTGAGCGTCAGCAAACGGGCGGCCTCCAGGCGTGTCTTCATGTCGGCCAGCTTCGACTGGATCATCTGGAAGGTGCCGATTTCCTGCCCGAAGGCCTTGCGCTCGCGGGCGTAGTCCAGGCTCGCATCGTAGGCCGCCTGTGCAATTCCCACGGCCTGGGCGGCGATCCCGATCCGCCCGGCATCGAGCACGCCCATGGCAATCTTGAAGCCCTGACCATCGTCGCCGAGACGATTCTCGACCGGGCACTGGTAGTCGGTCAGTTCGATCTCGCAGGTGGCCGAAGCGCGAATACCCAGCTTGGGCTCGAGCTTGCCGCGGTGAAAGCCTGCCCGCTCGGCGTCGATGATGAACGCCGACACGCCGCGCGCACCCGCCTCGGGATCGGTCATCGCAAAAAGGACCAGGTAACGCGCAACCGGCCCGGACGTAATCCAGGACTTGCGGGCATTGATCACGTAGTGACTGCCGTCGTCGCTGAGCACGGCGCGCGACTTCATGTTGGCGGCATCCGAACCCGAAGCCGGCTCGGTCAGGGCGTAGGCGCCGATCTCCTCTCCGGTAGCCACGGCCCGCACGTACTGCTGCTTCTGCTCTTCCGTGCCGTGCTTGAGAATGCCGTTGCAAAACAGCGAGTTGTTGACCGACATGATGGTGCCGTGCGCGGCATCGGCCGCCGACACCTCCATCATGGCCAGGGCATAGCCGATCGTGTCCAGGCCGGCTCCGCCGTAGGCTTCGGGTACCTCGATGCCCATCAGGCCCAATTCGCCCATGCGCTGGATCGTCGCGAGCGGAAACTCGCCGGAGGCATCGAATTCGTGCGCAATCGGAGCAATTTCGTCACGAGCGAAATCGCGTGCAGCAGCCTGGATCATCTGCTGCTCGTCGGTCAGTTGAAAATCCATTTGAATCGCTTTCCCGGCTTGTGAAAAACAGTGTGCGGATTATACCCCCAAGCCCGCCCCCGACAGGTCGACACCGGCCGCCAGCCCCCGCCTCGACCGCCCGGAACGACCGGATTCACCGGAAAGCGTCATCATCCGGCGCATGGGAATGAGAACTGGTTCACGATACCGAAAACTCGTGCTTGACACCGCGTGGCGCCCCCGTACAATCAGAGTTTCCGGAACGGGGTTCCCCCCTTCCCCATCC
>CAZSGS010000013.1:0-16476 GCA_964606365.1 uncultured Wenzhouxiangella sp.
AGGAGTCCGTGCAGGCCGCGCTGTCGGTCGTCCGGTCGCGCGCAACCGCCCTGGGCATACCCGAGGATTTCTACCAGAATCGGGATCTGCATATCCACGTGCCCGAAGGCGCCACGCCCAAGGACGGACCGAGCGCCGGTGTCGCCATGGTCACGGCGCTCGTGTCGGTTCTGTGCGGTATCCCGGTTCGTGCTGACGTGGCCATGACGGGCGAGATCACGCTCAGGGGCAAGGTTCTTCCCATCGGCGGGCTCAAGGAGAAGCTGCTGGCCGCGCTGCGGGGCGGTATTCGGCTTGTCCTGATCCCGGAAGAGAACAAGAAGGACCTCGACGAGATTCCCGAGCGCATCAAGAAGGATCTCGATATTCGCCCGGTTAAATGGATCGACGACGTGCTGGAACTGGCCCTGGCGGGACGACCGCCGGTGGATGAGGTCGGCGACAAGGAGGCGGCCTCCGGTGGTCGCGACACCACGACGGGCGTCCGCGCGCACTGAACGGCCCCCGGGAAGGCCCGTAAAACGGCCTTTTCGGGGTTTTTTCTCGCCCGTCCTATTGATGCCCGGGGTTGGGTGATATACCATCGTTGGCCAACAGACGGTCGGTTGCTGCCCATGGGGGACAACGCATGCAGCAGTGCGGGGACTGGCCGCTGCCACCCACTAACGAACAGATTATTGTCTGGAGCGACAGAAATATGAATAAATCTGAACTGATCGACAGCATCGCTGAAGGCGCCGGCCTGTCCAAGGCAGACGCCCAGCGCGCCCTGGATTCCACCATCGAGTCCATCACCAAGACACTGAAGAAGGGAGACACGGTGTCGCTGGTTGGATTCGGTACCTTCTCGGTGAAGGAGCGTGCGGCTCGCACCGGCCGCAATCCGGCTACCGGCGAGACCATCAAGATCAAGGCGTCGAAAACTCCTGCATTCAAGGCTGGTAAAGGCTTCAAAGACGCGATAAAATAACGGGCTTGTGCCCGGGGTGCTTAGCTCAGCTGGGAGAGCATCGCCCTTACAAGGCGAGGGTCGGAGGTTCGAGCCCTCCAGCACCCACCAGGATTAGGAGTGGTAGTTCAGTTGGTTAGAATACCGGCCTGTCACGCCGGGGGTCGCGGGTTCGAGTCCCGTCCACTCCGCCATTAGTCTGCAGGGCGCCCTACGGGCGCCCTGTTCGTTTCTGACAACTGAATACTACTATCGGGGTCTCCAAGGATCATGCTTCAGGCCATTCGTGATCGCGTAACCGGGATCGTCGCCATCTTCGTGCTCGGCCTGTTGGCCGTTCCGTTTCTCTTCTTCGGATTGGAGAGCTACATGGGCTCCGATCCCCAGGATGCGGTGGCCGTAGTCGGTGACGCCGAGATTTCTTCAACCGAGTTTCAGACGAGCTTCGCCCAGTACAGGGCGCAACAGCGCGAGCAGCTCGGAGACCGCTACAATGATGTCGAGACCAACCAGCCCGCGGTTCGCCGTGAGCATCTCGAGAGCATGATCGACCAGCTGCTGCTGCGGCAGTACGCCGACGATCTCGGCCTGGCGGTCAGCGATCGCGCCGTCGCGGAGATCATTCGCGATATTCAGGCCTTCCAGATCGAAGGGCAGTTCAATGCCGACGCCTACCAGCAAGCCCTGCGGGGGGCCGGGGAAACCCCACAGAGCTTCGAGCAGAGCCTGCGCGAGGATATCCAGACCAGCCTGATTCCTCAGGCGGTTTCGGAGTCGGCCCTGGTCACGGAGGCCGAAGTCGACCGGATGATGAGCCTGCAGCAACAGACGCGCCAGGTCACGCTGCTGCAGGTCGACGCGAAGCAGTTCGAGGAAGAGGTCGAGGTGACCGAGGCCGATATCGAGACCTACTACGAGGACAATCTCGATTCTTTTGCCACCGAAGAGCGGGTGCGCCTGGCCTATGTGGAGTTGCGGCCCGAGGATCTGATCGAGGAGGCTTCTCTGAGCGAGGAAGAACTGCGGCAGCGCTATGAGTCGGCCAAGCAGCGCTACCTGACGCCGGAAGCCCGGCGCGCCTCGCACATCCTGATCACGCCGGATTCGGCCGGAGACGACGAGTCCGCGGAGGCAATGGCCGAGGCGTTGCGCGAACGTATCGCCGACGGTGAATCCTTCGAGGATCTGGCGACGGAGCATTCCGACGATCCCGTCTCGGCCGAACAGGGCGGCGATCTGGGCTGGATCGAGCCGGAAGACATGGTGGACGCTTTCGAAGAAAGCCTCTACGAACTGGAGGAGCCGGGCGATGTGTCGCAACCGGTCGAGACGCAGTTTGGCTGGCACCTGATCCGTCTCGAGGAGGTCCGACCCCCGGAGGGCATGAGCTTTGAAGAGGCGCGCCAGGAAATTCTCGACGAGCATCTTCAGCGTGAGCGAGAAGAACTCTACGTCGATATGTCCGACCGCATGGTCGATCTGGTCTTCGCTGACGACAGCAGCCTCGAGCCGCTTGCCGACGAGCTGGGCCTGGAGATCGAGGAAACCGACTGGTTCACCCGCTCCGGGGCCGAGGAGGGGATTGCATCCGATGAGGAGGTTGTCGAAGTGGCGTTCTCCGACCTGGTTCTGCGCGACGAGGCCGTGTCCGATCCCATCGAGATCGAGCGCAACCGTATGGTCGCCGTCAAGGTGACCGAGCACGAGCCGTCCGAGCCCCGGCCCCTGGAGGAAGTGTCCGAGCAGATACGCGAGCGCTTGATTGCCCAGCGCAGCCGCGACATGGCCGAGGAACGCGCCGAGTCCCTGCGCGAACAGGTCGCCTCCGGTGATTCATCGCTGGAAGCGGTCGCCGAATCCGAAGGAAGCGAACTGCAGGTGATCGACGAACTCAGCCGTCGCGACTTTCAGCAAGGGCCGAACTTCGTCCGTGAAGTGTTCCGTTTGCCAGCGCCCGGGGAGGAGCCCACGTTGCACGTGTTGCAGCGACGGGGCGGTTCTGCCCTGGTTCGTCTCGAGGAGGTCCAGTCCGGCGATCCGGCGGCCGCCAGCGACAATGAACGCGACATGCTGCGCCGGGCACTGCGCACGACTCGTACCCAGGAGGCGATTGAGGGCCTGCTGGCGGGGCTGCGCGAAGAAACCGAAATCAGGGTGATCGAGAACCGGCTGTGATGTCCTGATACCAGCGATGGGCATGCTGAAAAAGCCGGGCGCGAGCCCGGCTTTTTCATGTACGCCTGTTGTCGCGGATCGGCGCTACTCGAGACCCGCCATGCCCACGATGCTGTAACCGCCGTCGACGTAGGTGATCTCTCCGGTGATGCCGCCGGCCAGGTCGGAGCAGAGGAAGGCGGCGGCATTGCCGACGTCTTCCTTGGTGACGTTGCGCCGGATGGGTGAACTTTCCTCGACGTGGTCGAGCATGGCGCGCAACTTGGAAACGCCCGAGGCGGCCAGCGTCTTGATCGGCCCGGCCGAGATACCGTTGACTCGGATGCCGTCGCTGCCCAGCCCGTGGGCCAGGTATCGCACCGAGGCTTCAAGCGAGGCCTTGGCCAGACCCATGACATTGTAGCTGGGCATGGCGCGAACGGCACCCAGGTAGGTGAGGGTGAGCAGGGCGGCATTGCGGCCCTTCATCAGATGGCGCCCGGCGCGGGCCAGGGCCGGAAAACTGTAGGCCGATATATCGTGCGCGATGCGAAACCCTTCGCGATCGACCACGTCGGCGAATTCTCCCTCGAGCTGTTCGCGTGGGGCATAGCCGACGGCGTGCACGATGATGTCGAGCGCACCCCATTCCTGCTCGATGGTTTCGAAAACGGCCGCGATCTGCTCATCGCTGCCGACGTCCAGCGGCATGGTCAGCTTCGATCCGGTCTGATCGGCGATCTTCTGGACGCGCGACTGGAGCTTTTCGTTCTGGTAGGTGAAAGCCAGTTCAGCGCCTTCGCGGTGCATCGCCTCGGCGATTCCCCAGGCGATCGAACGCTGGCTGGCGACCCCGACGATCAAGGCTTTCTTGCCTTCGAGCATGCCCATATTTCCGTTCCTTCTTGTGCTTGTCTGGAAGTGTGCCGATTGTAACGGCGGCAATGCTAGAATGACACCAACCGACCGGTCGGTCGGCTCAGGCAGGAGGTAGGTGATGGCTGTCGCCGCCAAACAGAGCGAAGCGATGCCCAGCGGGCGCCAGAGATTGCTCGAAGCGGCTGCCGCGGGCTTTGCCGAGGGCGGCTACAGCGGCACGTCGATCGCGACCATTGCGCGCACGGCGGGGATGAGCAAGTCGACGGTGTTTCACCATTTTCCATCCAAGGAAGCCCTTTACCTTGCGGTGATCGGGGACGCGGTTGCCGATTTCGGGCAGCGGCTCGACCACGCGCTGTCGGCTTCGGACGATATCGCCACCACACTGCGAATCTTCCAGCGCGAGCACATTCGCCACATGGACCGGCACCGGCAGGTCGTGCGCCTGATCCTGCGGGAACTGCAGGATCCGGCGCTCGAGCACAAGCGCCCCTTGATCATCGAACTCCTTTCGACCAACTTCACCCGCCTCGTCGATCGCCTGGAAGCAGCCAGGCGCGACGGGCGGATCAGACCGACGGCGAACTGCCCGGTGGCGGCGCTGGTGCTGTTCGCCACCAACGCCTTTTTCTTTCAACACGCCGGTGAGCTGGGCGCGCTGCCCGGCCTGGAAGTGTCGGGGCGATCCGATGACTTCGCCGAGGCCGTTGTCGACGTTCTCCACAACGGTCTGGCGCCCGATGACTCGACTGGAGCCACGACATGAACCCGAGATTCCTTGCCTTGCTGGTCTTGCCCGCCGCGCTCGTTGCCTGTGGCGACTCCGCTCAAACGGGCGCATCGGAACAAGCCACGCCGGTGACCACGACTACGGTCGCGACCCGGCAGGTCGAACGAATGGAACGCTCCGTCGGTCGGCTCCGCGCCAACACGGCACCTTCGGTGTCGGCCGAAACCGGTGGGCGCATCCAGGCGGTTCACGTCGACACGGGAGACGGCGTCGCACCCGGTGCCCTGCTCGCCGAAATCGATCCCGAGGTGCAGCGGATTGCGGTCGGGTCCTCGCGCGCGGAGCTGGCCCGGCTGAGGGCGCTGCTGGAGAACGAACGACGCCGCGTGCGGCGACTGACCGGCCTGGCCGAGCAGCGGTCCATTGCCCAGGACCAGCTCGACGAGGCCGAGACCGCCGTCGAGACGATCGGCGCCCAGATCGAGGCCGCCCGGGCCAGGCTCGAGGACGCCGAGTACAACCTGGGGCGCACTCGCATCCTCAGCCCCGTGAGCGGGCACGTCCAGGCGCGCATGATCAGCGTCGGCGACTACGTAACCCCCGGAATGCCCGTCTTCGAACTGGTGTCCGGTGGGGCGCTGCGGGCGTTCCTGCCGTTGCCCGAGCATTTGCAGGCCGACGTGACGATCGGTCAGCCCGTGCGCCTGTCGGTGCCGGCGCAACCCGGCGCCGAGATCGAAGCGGAAGTCGCGGATCTGCGGCCGGTCATCGGTGAGGGCTCGCGGGCGATCGAACTGATCGTCGACCTCGACGATTCGCAGGGCTGGCGCCCGGGTGGATCGGTCACCGCCAGGGTCATCCTCGAGCGCCACGAAGGCCTGGTCGTGCCGCCGACGAGTGTCGTTCGCCGCCCGGCCGGCGAGGTCGTCTACGTGGCCGACGGAGGGCGTGCCCGCGAGCATCCGGTTCGCTTGGGCCTGCGCGGCGACGGTTGGGTCGAGATCGTCGATGGCATTGACGCGGGGCAGGAAGTGGTCGTCGATGGCGCCGGGTTCCTTACCGACGGTGCACTACTCGATATCCGCGACTCGGGAGACGGCTCGTGACCCTGCCCGAGCTATCCATTCGCCGGCACGTGCTGGCCTGGATGATCTCGGCGGTCATGGTGCTGTTCGGCCTGATCGGTTTTCGCTCGATCGGCGTCGATCGCTTTCCGGAAATCGAGTTTCCGCTCGTGTCGGTTACCACGGTACTGCCCGGCGCCAGTCCCGAGATCGTCGACGCCAGCATTACCAACGTCATCGAGGGCTCGGTCAACAGCGTACCAGGCATCGACTTCATCCAGTCGAATTCATCACCCGGCGTTTCCAACGTGACAGTGACCTTCGACCTGGCCAAGGATATCGACGTGGCCTTCAACGAGGTGCAGGCCAAGGTCAACCAGGTGTTGCGACAGTTGCCCGACGACGCCGACCCACCGGTTGTCGCCAAGGTGGAGGCGGGCGCCAGCGCCATCATGTGGGTTTCACTGCAGGGCGACCGCACGCTGCAGCAGCTCAACCAGTACGCCAACAACGTCGTGCGCAAGCGCCTGGAAACCATCGACGGCGTTGGAGAGGTTCAGATCGGTGGACGGCGCGCGCGCACGATCCGCGTCGAGATCGATCTCGACCGGATGGCCGCGCTGGGCGTGACCGCCCAGGACGTTCGCGGCGCCTTCGCCGGCGAGCATGTCCAGTTTCCCGGCGGCTTCCTCGTGTCCGGGGCGACCGAGTCCCTGGTCAAGCTGGACCTGGAGTATCACTCGCCCGAAGCCCTGGGAGAGATGGTCGTGCGCCACGTCGACGGCTCGCCCGTGCGGCTGTCGGACTTTTCCGAGATCGTCGACGGGCTGGCCGACAATCGATCGGTTGCCCGGTTCATGGGCGAGCCGACGGTCGGGCTGGGAATCGTCAAGATTGCCGGATCGAATACCGTCGCCATCGTCGAGGAAGTCCGGCGACGACTCGACGAGGAAATCATCCCGCAGCTTCCACCCGGCATGACCCTGAAGGTCGCCTCAGACGACTCGGAGTTGATCGAGGAAATCGTCCAGGCGCTCGAGGATCACCTGCTCGAGGGCACGTTGCTGGCCGCCCTCGTCGTGCTGTTTTTCCTGCGTACCTGGCGCGGCACCATCATCATCGCCCTGGCCATCCCGGTGTCGCTGCTGGCTGCCGTGGCCGCCATTTACACGCTCGGCTACACCTTCAATACGATGACCTTGCTCGGCCTGCTGCTCCTCATCGGCGTGGTCGTCGACGACGCCATCGTCGTGCTCGAGAACATATACCGCTTTCGCGAGGAGGTAACCCCCGATCCCATCGAGGCGGCGATCGGGGGGAGCAACCAGGTGTTCTTCGCCGTTATCGCGACCACGCTCACCCTGGTGTCGATCTTCGCCTCGGTGATCTTTCTGGGCGGTATCATCGGCCGCTTCTTCGAGTCCTTCGCCGTGACGGTCACCGTCGGCGTGCTTGCCTCTGCCGTGGTGTCTCTGACGCTGACGCCCATGCTCAGCTCGCGCTTTTTGCGCGTGCGCCGCAAGGACCAGGAACGCAGTCGCTTCTATTACGCGCTCGATCGCTTCTTCGCGGGCATGAACGAAGGCTACGGCCGGGCGCTGCGCTGGTCACTCGATCATCGCTGGACTGTGCTGGCGGTCGCGCTCGTGATCGTGCTCAGCGCCGGCTTCTTCCTGGTCGATATCGATAAGGAGTTCGTGCCCGAAGAGGACGAAGGGCGTTTCGTCGTCTCCTTCCGGGCGCCGCTGGGAAGCGGTATCGAGGCCACGGACCGCTACCTCGAGCAGATCGAGCAGCTGCTGGCCTCGCACGAGGAGATCCGGACCTATTTCACGGCCATCGGCCTGGGCCAGGCCGGCGAGGTCAACCGCGGCATCGCGTTCGTGCGCATGGTCGATCGGAGCAAGCGCGAGGCTTCCCAGCAGCGCTTTCTCGACACCATTCGCGCCGACCTGGCCGCCATCCCCGGCGTGCGGGCATTTGCGTCTCCGCCGTCGATCGTCGGTGGGCAGCGCGGCGATCCGCTCCAGTTCGTCATCAGCGGTCCGGATCTGGATCGGGCCGCCGAGCTGGCCGAGCGCATGCGCGAGCGCCTCGAGAAGGTCGAAGGCATGGGCCGGCTCGATCTCGATTTGCAGCTCGACCTGCCGCAAATGGATATCGAGGTGGATCGCGCGAGGACGGCCGAGGCCGGGTTGAGATCGGCCGACGTCGCCTTTGCGGTGAACATGCTCGTGGGTGGCCTCGATATCGCACGCTACAATGACGAACCGGGTGACGGCGAGCGCTACGATATTCGCGTCAAGGCCGCCCCGGGTGAAGTGACTCAGCCGTCGGATCTGGGCCGCATCTACCTGCGCTCGCCCGACGGCTCGCTCGTTCGGTTCGATTCGCTGGCCACCGCGCGGGAGACCGTGGGTCCGGCCGTGATCACGCGCTTCGACCTCAACTACTCCGCCGACTTCTACGGCAACCCCGAGATGCCCCTGGGCGAGGCGGTCGACGCCATCAACCGCGCGGCCGAGGACATCCTGCCTCTGGGCTACCGCGTGGCCTTCAAGGCCGAAGCCCGGGAGTTCCAGCAGACCATGGGCTATGTGCTGTTTGCCTTCTTCCTGGCCGTGGTGCTCGTTTTCATCGTCCTGGCCAGCCAGTTCAACTCCTTCATCCAGCCGCTGATCGTCATGACGGCGCAGCCGCTGGCCGTGATCGGCGGCGTGCTCCTGCTCTGGCTGACCGGGCATTCGCTCAACATCTACTCGATGATCGGCATGGTTCTGCTGGTCGGCCTGGTGGCGAAGAACTCCATCTTGCTGGTCGACCTGGCCAACCAGTACCGCGAGGAAGGGCAGGCGGTCGATGACGCATTGAGAAGCGCCTGCCCGGTTCGCCTCCGGCCGGTGCTGATGACCTCGTTCACGGTCATCCTGGCGCTCACGCCGCCGGCCCTGGGGCTGGGAGCGGGCGCCGATACCAATGGACCATTGGCCGTTGCCGTCATCGGCGGTATGCTGAGTTCGACCCTGCTCACCCTGGTGGTCGTGCCGGCCGCCTACTCTTTGGTCGAAGGCCGTTTCGGCCATCGCCGCGGGCAGATTGCCACCACGACGGAGTCTTGACATGCAATGGATTGCAGTTTCCGGAAGTCTGCGCAGGCAGTCCTTCAATACACGCCTGGCGCAGTTGATCGCCGATCGCTCCCCCGGCAACGTCACGGTGGAGGTGGCGACCCTCCACGGAATCCCGCTCTACGATGGTGACGAGGAGGAGGCCAATGGCATTCCCGGGGCGGTCGAGGCGCTGCGCAAGCGAATCAAGAGCGCCGACGGCTTGATCATCGTCACGCCCGAGTACAATGCCGCCATGCCGGGCGTTCTCAAGAACGCGCTCGACTGGTTGACCCGCCCGGGGGAGGAAATGAAGCCCACGTTCGCCCGGCCCACGGCCCTGGCCGGGGCCACGCCCGGCGCCTGGGGCACCGCCTTCTCGCAGGCGGGGTCGCTGGTCAACCTGCGCCAGATGGGTTGCCTGATCTTTCCCGACCACCTGCGCGTCTCCCGCGCCGGCGACCGCTTCGACGGCGACCACGCCGACGACAAGCTCGGGGCGCAGGTGGGTGACTGGCTGGCGAGCTTTGCGGAGTTCTCCGGGCGGGGCTGAGATGCACGCGGAGCGGAGGGGAAGACGGGGCAGAAGACGCAGGGCGGAGGACGGGAAGCAGACGTCGGCGGCCCATTCCGACCTTCGGAATTGGCGCCCCGGACAGGAGTCGAACCTGTGACCTGCCGCTTAGGAGGCGGCTGCTCTATCCTGCTGAGCTACCGGGGCGCGGGTGCCGGTCGGGCGAACTTTCAGGAAGCGGAAATACTAACAGAAGCCGACCCGAGACGCCCGGCCAACACGCTGCCGCGCCAGCCTTCGAGCCATTCCGGCCGTTCGCCGCGAATGAGCGGGATCAGCGCTTTCTTGCTGGCGATGACCGCCGGCTCGATGCCGATCTCTTCGGCTACCTGCCGCACCGTCTGCTGCGCTTCGCGCAGCTGCTCCCGCTGCCCGGGAGTGAGCGAATCGATCCAGTCCGGGCGCTGGTAGGCTTCCGGTTCGACGGCCGCGAGCGTGCTTTCGATGGCCTCACCGAAGCGTCGCGCCTGGCCGCCGGGCAGCTGTCCGAGGGCCTGACCGAGCCGTCCCTTTTCGGCCGCCCGGGCGAGGTCGATCAGGGCCTCGTCGCCGACCACGAAGCGTCGCGGCAGGTCGCGGTCACGCGCCGTCGATTCGCGCCAGCGAGCCAGGGCATCCAGCCGGGCGAGCGCCGGTGTATCCAGGCGGCCGCCTCCTTTGACGCGGCTCAACGGTGGCGTCGTGTCCCCGGCCCTGGCCCGTTGAAGGATTCGCTCACAATCTTCTTCCAGCCATGCCAGTCGACCCGAGCGTTCGAGCAGCGCCTCGAGGTGCGCCTTCAGGCGCGGCAGCCAGATGACGTCTTCGGCGGCGTACTGCAGGAGTGCCGGGGCCAGCGGCCGCTTGCACCAGTCGTTGCGCGCCTTGCCGCCTTCGAGGTCGACCCCCAGGGCGGCCTGGACCAGGTGCTCGTATCGAAGTTGGAGCGGCAGGCCCAGCAGGGCGGCGGCGACCTGCGTGTCGAACAGTCTCGACGGCCAGCGCTGGCCGACGGCGTGGAGCACTTCGAGGTCTTCGCCCACGCTGTGCAGCACCTTGGTGGTTCCGGCGTCGGCCAGCACGTCGCCGAGCGCCCCCGACTTCGGCAGGGCCACCGCGTCGAGCAGCCATACGCTGTAGCCGTCGCTGATCTGGATCAGCCCCGGACGAGCCTGGAAAGTCCGTTCGCGAACGAACTCGGTGTCGATGCCGATAACGTGCGCTTTGTCACGGTTTGAGAGGGCTTTTTCGATAGCCTCCTCGGTATCGATGAGCCGCGCGTTCTCGACGGCCCGGCGCGCGACGCGGACGTCCTCGTCAGAAACCGGCTGGGAGGGAAGTTCTGCGGGCATGGAATGTCGTTCTCCGTCTGGGGCGGTGGTTGTCGCGAGCGGTCTGATACGCTATTTTCACACATTCGGTTGGTGTGACTGATGCTTTGCTCGGGCGTGCAGCGCCTGAGAAGGGGAACACCGATCCTTCGATTTACCAGCAACAGGAGCTGAAATTCAGATGAGACATCTGCTGCTCGCAATGAGCGTCGCCGTATTGTTCGCGCCCTGGAGCGTGAGCGCGCAGGACGAGTCCGAGGCGACGGAAGGGGCCGAGACCGAGGCGCAGGCCGAGGAATCGGAAGAGCAACGGCGGGTCCGCCGACTGGGCGATATCGTTGGCTCCGACACGGCGGAATTCGATATTGATTTCGAGGGCCTTGATATCCCGGAACAGCCCGTCGAGGACGTTCCGGAGGTGAGCCTGCCCGACGCTGAACAGGACGAGAGACTGCAGACACTCCTGCGAAGGAGAGCATTCGTTCCCAACGACGAGGCGACGCTTGACGCGATCAGTGATCTGCTCGACGAAGTGGAAGCGGACATCGAGCAAGCGCTGGCCGACGGTGAACTCGCGGAGGCCCAACAGTTGTCCGCTGTGGTGGCCGAGGTGGATTCCGAACGCGCCATCGTCGATGAAGTCGAGACCGCTGTCGAACGCGACGCCTCGATCGGTCAGGCGCTCGAGCAGGCTGCTGCGGCGCTCGAGGCCGGCCGCCTGACCCAGCCGGCCGGCGACAACGCCGCGGAGCTTTTCGCCCGGGCGCTCGAACTCGAACCGGGCAACGAGACCGCCGAGGCGGGGCTGGTGGACACCCACCAGGCGATCGTCGCCAGCGCGGTCGACATGGCGCGCGACGACCTGGATTTCGAGGGTGCGGAGGCGCGCCTGGTCGAGGCCGAGGATTTGCGAGAGGCGCCGGAAGCCGTCGCCGAGGCACGCGAAAGCATTGCCGAGTTCCGCGAGCGCCACATCGAGGATTTGCACGCCGAAGTCGTGACGCAGATCGACGATGGCAGTTACGACGAGGCAGAGGAAAACATCACCGACCTGGTTGCGCTGGGGCACGACCGGGAGCGCGTCGATATGCTCCAGGCCTCCCTGGCCGATGCCCGTCTCTACGGCAGTTTCGAGCCCGGACAGGCGTTCAGCGACGAAGTTGCGCGGCTCGGTCGATCCGGCCCGGAAATGGTCGTGATTCCGGCCGGTAGTTTCAGAATGGGTTCTCCCGAAGACGAGGACGAACGAATGAACAACGAAGGCCCGCAGCGCCGCGTGACCTTCGAGCGCGGCTTCGCACTGTCGCGAACCGAAGTCACGGTTGGGCAGTATTCCGCCTTCATACGTGCGACGGGCTACCGCACCGACGCCGAGATCTCGGGTGAGTCGAGAGTCTACGATCTGGAATCGGGTCGCATGGTCCAGCGTGACGGGGTGAACTGGCGCCTCGACTATGCCGGTGAGGATGCCAGCGACGATCTGCCGGTTATCCACGTCTCCTGGCGTGATGCCAGAGCCTATGTCGAGTGGCTCTCCGAAGAGACCGATCGCAGCTACAGGCTGCCGTCGGAAGCGGAGTTCGAATACGCCCTTCGGGCCGGTACACAGTCGCCCTACTGGTGGGGCGACGGTTCGCCGCCCGAGAACGACATGGAAAACGTGACCGGTGATCGGGATACCTCTCCGACCGGCGCGCGCTGGAACGTGGCTTTTCGCCGCTACGGGGACGGTCACTGGGGCCCGGCCCCGGCGGGCAGCCTGGCGCGTAATCCTTTCGATCTCAACGACATGGGCGGCAACGTCATGGAGTGGGTCGCGGACTGCTGGCACGACAGCTTCGTGCGCGCACCGAGCGACGGCTCGGCGTGGGTCAATCCGGGCTGCGAACGGCGCGTGATCAAGGGGGCCTCCTGGTCGAGCACGCCCTCCATGTCGCGTTCCGCTTTCCGGATTTCCAGTTCCACGACCAGTACGGACATGCGCGTGGGCTTTCGCATCGCGCGCGACCTGTAATTCCTTTCCCAAGTTCGCCGGGCCTGCGGGCCCGGCGAGCGCCTTGAAGGCTTCTTTTCCCGGCTGAAACCTGGCCTGCGATCGGCTTGCATCTCAATTAGCAAATCCGTATATTAGAAATATCGGATATTTATCGGCCAGCCGGAATTGACCCGACGGTCAATTGTGCAGATGCCGCCAACGCAGGAGGAAAAATGGCCAGAATCGTCATCATCGGCGCCGGCATCGGCGGCGTCCCGGCAGCCTACGAACTGCGAGATACCCTGGGCCCCGAACACGAGATCACCATCGTCGGAGAGAAGTCGTTTTTCCAGTTCGTCCCATCCAACCCGTGGGTCGCCGTCGGTTGGCGCGACGCCGAAGCGATTACCGTGCCCCTGGCAAAGCCGATGGAAAAGCGCGGCATTCGCTTCGTGGAAGACACCGCGGTGGCCATCGATCCTCGGCAACAGGCGGTCACCCTCGCCGGTGGCGAGACGCTGGCCTACGACTACCTGGTGATCGCAACCGGGCCGGCGCTGGCCTTCGATGCCATCGAGGGGCTCGGCCCCGATCAAGGCCACACCCACTCGGTGTGCACCGTCGAACATGCCGAGAAGGCATGGCGCGACTATCAGAAGTTCCTGGACGCCCCCGGCCCCGTCGTGATCGGGGCGGTACAGGGGGCGAGTTGCTTCGGTCCGGCCTACGAATTCGCGATGATCGTCGATGCCGACCTGCGCAAGCGCAAACTGCGCGACAAGGTTCCGATTACGTTCGTCACCAGTGAGCCCTACATCGGACATCTCGGGCTGGGCGGCGTGGGTGACTCGAAGAGCCTGATGGAGCACGAACTCCGCGAGCGCCACATCCGCTGGGTCACCAATGCCCGCGTCGACCGTGTCGACGCCGGCAGCATGCACATTACCGAGGTGGACGACGACGGTGAAGATCGCCGCAGCCAGGAGCTGCCGTTCGAGTTCGCCATGATGCTGCCGTCCTTTCGCGGCGTTCCCGCCGTGGCCGACACCGAGGGTCTGTGCAATCCCAAAGGCTTCGTCAATATCGACGACTACCAGCGCAACCCGAACTTCCCGAACATCTACTCGGCCGGCGTGTGCGTGGCCATTCCGCCGGTCGAAGAAACGCCGCTGCCCGTCGGCGCGCCCAAGACCGGCTACATGATCGAGTCGATGATCAGCGCCATCGTCCACAACATCGCCGCCGACATCGACGGCAAGCCGGTCGAGTCGCAAGCCACCTGGAACGCCATCTGCCTGGCCGACCTGGGCGATTCCGGCGTGGCGTTCGTCGCCCTGCCGCAGATTCCGCCACGCAACGTCACCTGGGCCAAGCAGGGCAAATGGGTGCACTGGGCCAAGATCGCATTCGAGAAGTACTTTCTGCGCAAGGTGCGCAAGGGGCATGCAGAACCCGTCTACGAGCGCTACGTGCTCAAGGCACTGGGTATCACGAGGCTGACGGGGAAGCCTTAGGGAACCTCTGAACCTGGAAAGCTTCCACCCGCCCCGGGAAACCCGTAGACTGGCACGCTTAGTCTTCGGGGACCCCTCATGATTCAATCGATAAAGGCCAACGGCAGCGGTGGGCACTCCGGTCCGCCTGACCTGCAGGCATTGTTCAACAAACTGGGCCAGCGCTTCGGCGGCTCCTCCGGCGGAATACTCATCGGCGCGATCGTCGTTTTGCTGCTGATCTGGGGCGCGCTGTCGTCCTTCTACACCGTCCAACCCGAGGAGCGGGCCGTGGTCAAGCGCTTCGGCGCGGTTGTCAGCATCAGTGATCCGGGGTTGCATTTCAAGATTCCATTCGGCGTCGACTCGGTGCAGTTCGTGGCCACCGAGCGCGTGCTCAAGCAGGAGTTCGGATTCCGTACCGAGGGTACGCGTTCGAGTGGACGTACCAACTACAGCGCCGAGCAGTTCGAGGACGAGTCGCTGATGCTCACCGGCGATCTGAACATGATCGACGTCGAGTGGGTCGTCCAGTACCGCATTTCCGATCCCATCAAGTTCCTCTACAACATGCGCGAAGCCACGCGCACGCTTCGCGATATCTCCGAATCGGTGATGCGTCGTATCGTCGGCAACATGCTCGGTTCGGAGGTGCTGACCATCGGCCGGGTAGAGATCCAGCAG
Source organism: uncultured Wenzhouxiangella sp. (assembly GCA_964606365.1). Lineage (GTDB taxonomy): Bacteria > Pseudomonadota > Gammaproteobacteria > Xanthomonadales > Wenzhouxiangellaceae > Wenzhouxiangella. Next base: position 14,920 of record CAZSGS010000013.1, read on the forward strand.
AAAGCGGGCTTGGAAATACAGGAATTGATGGACGGCTACGATGCCGGCATCCGTATCAACACCGTCGAAATGCAGGATGTGGTGCCGCCGCCGGCTGTGCGCCCGGCCTTCAACGAAGTCAACGAGGCTCGCCAGGAGCGCGAGCGCATGATCAACGAGGCCCAGAAGCGGGTCAACCAGGAGATTCCCAATGCCGAGGGTGCGGCGCTGCGCACCGTGGCTTCGGCCGAAGGCTATGCCACCGAACGCGTCAACCGGGCGATGGGTGAAAGCGCTCGTTTCTCGGCCGTGCTCGGCGAATATCGGCGCGTGCCGGAAGTCACTCGCTCGCGCCTTTACCTGGAAACCCTCAACGAGGTCCTGCCCGGGATAGGCCAGGTGCTGGTCGTCCAGGACGGCCAGATCGGGCCCTTGCCCCTGATGGATGTCAATCGACAGGGCGTTCGCCCCGAAGGAGATGACCGATGAAGGCCCTTCTGATCGCCGTCGTGGCAGTGCTCGTCATAGTCGGCGCCAATTTCGTGCTGTTCACGGTCGATGAGGCGGACCAGGCCATCATCGTCCAGTTCGGCGAACCCATCGGCGATGTCATCAACGAGCCGGGCCTGAAAGTCAAGCTACCCTGGCAGGACGTGCGCTACTTCGACAAGCGCCTGCTGGTCTGGGACGGTGATGTGACCCAGATCCCGACGCTGGGGCGCGAGTTCATCCTGGTCGATACGACCGCGCGCTGGCGCATTTCGGATCCGCTGCGATTCTTGACCAGCGTGCGCGACGAGGCCGGCGCGCGGACCCGACTCGACGACATCGTCGACTCGGTGGTTCGCGACATGGTGTCGTCGACCGAACTGGAAGAAATCGTGCGCTCGCGTGACTGGGAGGTCGACGTCGACGAACTCGAAGACCCGGCGCTCGCCGACCGCAGCGATGTCGACCTGGAGAAGCAGCCCAACCTGGGGCGCGAACTGCTCGAGCGCGAAATCCTGGAGCGCGCCCGCGAATCCATGCCGGACCTGGGCATCGATCTCGACGACGTGCGCATCAAGCGCGTCAACTACATCGATTCGGTTCGCCAGCAGGTCGAAAGCCGCATGATCGCCGAGCGCCAGTCGATCGCCGAGCGCTTCCGCTCCGAAGGCCGCGGCCGCAGCCAGGAAATTCTCGGCAACATGGAACGCGACCTGCGCCGCATCAGCTCCGAGGCCAACCGCGAGGCCGAGGAGATCCGGGGTGACGCCGATGCCGAAGCCACCCGCATCTACGGCGAAGCCTTCGGCGCCGACCCGGAGTTCTATTCCTTTTTCCGCACGCTGGAGAGCTACCGGGCGCTGGGTGACAACAGCACGCTCATGCTCAGGGCCGACTCCGACTTCTTCCGCTATCTGGAGCAGTCTCAGGTCGAATAGGAGGATCCCGCGATCGCCGGGGCGCGAGCGCGCAAGGCAGCGACGATCCGCAACGCGTATCGAATCGGGCGCTTCGCGCCCCGGCGAGGGCAGCGCCCGGTGCCGCCTGGCGAAGGAATGGGTGGTGCCGGGAGCGGGAATCGAACCCGCA
>CAZSGS010000014.1:0-16235 GCA_964606365.1 uncultured Wenzhouxiangella sp.
GGCGCCCGCTTCCAGCAGGGGTCCGGTCAGCACGCCCTCGCCGGGTCCGATCTCGACGACGTGATCGCGTTCGCCCGGCCGAATGGCCGATACCAGCCGGGCGATGACCTCTGCGTCGTGGAGAAAATGCTGGCCGAAGCGCTTGCGCGGCCGGTGCGGTTGCATCATTGGCGAATATCGCCGACCGGTCGCGACAGCCCGCGCGCCAGGTTGATGGCGGCGTTGAGGCTGCCGGAGTCGGCCTTGCCGGTAGCGGCCAGATCGAGCGCCGTGCCGTGATCGACCGAGGTTCGGATAAACGGCAGGCCGAGCGTCACGTTGACGGCATGACCGAACCCGACGTGCTTGAGCACCGGCAGTCCCTGGTCGTGATACATGGCGAGCACGGCATCGAAAGCGCGCAGGCGATCCGGCACGAAGGCGGTGTCGGCCGGCAACGGGCCGGTAAGCGACATCGTCCGCGACAGGCGTTCGATGACCGGCTCGATAATCTCGATTTCCTCGCGCCCGAGGTGGCCGCCCTCACCGGCATGCGGGTTGAGTCCGAGCACGGCGATTCGCGGCCGCTTCAACCCGAACGGTCCCTGCAGGCCGGCGTGCAGGATCTCGAGGGTCTGTTCCAGACTTCCGGCGGTGATCGCGTCGGGCACATCCTTCAGCGGCAGATGCGTCGTCGCCAGGGCAACGCGCACCTGGCCGGCAGCGAGCAGCATCACCACCCGCTCGACCCCGGCCAGTCCGGCCAGGAACTCGGTGTGCCCGCTGAATGGCGCGCCCGCTTCGTTGATCACGCCCTTGTGTACCGGCCCGGTCACCAGCCCGTGTACCCGGCCCGCGAGACAGTGACCGGCCGCAACGCGCAGGCATTCGAGCACGTAGTCGGCGTTGGCCGGATCGAGCCGGCCGGGTTCGACCGGGCGCGCCAGCTGCACCGGCAGGCAGCGAATACCCCCGGTAGCACCGGCGTCGATCGAGTCGAGCGCCTGGACCGATGTATCCAGACCGAGACGCTCGATCGTACGCGCGAGAAGATCCGGGTCGGCGATCAGGGTCAGGCCGGGATCGAGTGCGGCGGCCCGGCAGGCCAGCTCGGGTCCGATACCGGCCGGCTCTCCCGGGGTGAGGATGAGTTGCTCGAGGGCCATCGGCCGCGCGTGCTACAACCGTATTTCGACGAACGATTCGCTGCGCAGCTGGCGCATGAACCGGTCCAGCTCTTCCTGGGACTTCTGTTGCGACAGCATTTCGCGCGCCTCGGAGCGGCGCACTTCTTCGGTGCGATCGGTCTCGCGCACGTCGAGCAGCTTGACCAGGTGCCAGCCGCGCTCGCTCTGGAACGGCTCGCTGACCTCGCCCGGCTCGAGCGACTCGATGGCCTGCTGAACGGGCCGCCCGTAGCCGCCGGCCGGGAACCAGTCCAGCATGCCGCCCAGGTTGGCGGTCGACTGCTCGCTGGAGTACTCGCGCGCCAGCTCGGCGAATTCCTCGCCCTGCTCGATGCGCTGCCTGAGCTCCTCGACCTGCTCGCGTGCTTGATCTGGCGATACGAGCTCCGACGGCGTGACCACCAGGTGCCGGGCGCGAAATTCCTCGACCATCACTTCGCTGCGCTCGCGTGCATCGCGCAGCTTGAGAATCACGAAGCCGGCAGAGGTGCGCAGCGGCTCCGTTATTTCACCGGGCTCGAGATCGGCGAGGGCATCGGCGAACACGCTCGACAGCGCGCTGGCGTTACGCCAGCCGACGTCACCGCCCTCCAGGGCATCGGGCCCCTGGGAGTAGCTGATCGCCGCCGCCCCGAAGGTCATGCCGCCTTCGAGGCGCTGGTAGATATCCTCGACCCGGGACTGCGCCTCGCGCACTTCATCGGGGCCGGCCGAGTCGGGTACCGAGATGACGATCTGCGACAGCAGGTATTCCTGGCTGCTGAAGCGCTCGGAAGCAAGCATGATATCGACTTCGGTCTCGCTGATCGGATCCATCGAATTGACCACGCGCTGCTGCAGGCGCGAGGTCACGATCTCGTTGCGAATCTCTCGCCGGAACTCCTCGAACTCGATGCCGTCCTGCTCAAGCACACGGCGCAGCTCCGACAGCGACAGGTCGTTCTGCTGCGCGACCCGGTTGAGCGCGTCGTCGACATCGGCATCGGAGACCCGAATACCCGTCTGTTCGGCGCGCAGGACCTGCAAGCGCTGCATGATGAGGCGCTCGAGCACCTGCTCTTCCAGGACGTTGCGCGGCGGCAGGTTTTCGCCACGGGCGCCCACCTGCTGCTCGATGCCTTCGATGGCCTGGTCGAGTTCGCTCTGGAGAATCACGTCCTCCTCGACCAGCGCGACGATGCTGTCGATGGGCTCGCCCTCGGTCTGGGCGGAAGCAAAAAGGGGCAGCAGCAGCAGGGCCGCCAGCGTTGGAATCATTGCCTGTTTCATTGCGAGTCAGTGTCCTTGGAAAAACATGTTCATTTCTGTCACCGCCAGGACGGGCCGGTAAACAATTCGTAGGGCGCTCGGCCGAAGCTGCCCAGCCCCTTGAGTTCCAGCTCGACGAAGAACGCGGTGCGCTTGTCGGATTCACGGTCACGGATCCATTCCCGTGCCGTGAGGCGAAGCGACCAGCAGCAACTGTCGTACTCGATGCCGCCGAGCACTTCCAGTGTCTCATTTTCCTCGAACGAATACGTTACGCGACCGATAAGGTTGAGCTGGGCGTTGACCGGGTAGCGGAACCGCATGTCGGCCTGGTCGACCCGGTCGCGACGAAAACGATAGCCCAGCGCGACCTGGCGTGCGTCACGACCCTGCCAGTTGAGACCGAATCGCGCAACGTCGGTTTCATCGGCCTCGTCGTCCCACTGCAGGCCAGCATTGAGCGCCAGCTGCCGGGCCGGTCTCCAGGTCATTTCGGCCACCGTGGCCGAACGAGCGCGTCGATCGCGCTCGGCCTGATCGAGCTGCACGCGCAGATCCCGGAAGTAGACGATCTGTCCGACGCTTGCCTCGAGCCGGCTGAACCCGTCCTCGGCCTCGAGCAGCCTGGACGTCAGCGCCAGCGTGAGCTGGTTGGCATCACCCTGGCGATCGGGGCCGCTGAAGCGGTTGTAGTGGAAAAGCTGGCTGAAACCGAACGTCAGTTCGCGCGTGTCGAAATCCGGATACGCCGCCTGATCGCGGTAGGGGACATACAGGTAGTACAGTCTCGGCTCGAGGGTCTGGGTGCGGCCGCTGGAGAGCGTTCGCTCGAAATCCAGCCCGGCGTCGACCGTGGCGATCGGCGTGGTGCGGGTCAGGCTCGACGCTTCTGCGCCGTCGAGTTCGTAGGCGGTCGAGCGCAGGCCGACAGACGGTCGGATGTGCCACCCCGGCGCCACCAGGTCGTAGTGCAGGCGCGGAAACAGATCGACGCGGGCGCCGGTCGCGCCCAGGTCGCGGTCGAAGTAGACCCCTTCGGCGTCGAGCGAGAAACGAAACCGCCCCGGCAGCGGTCGGTCGATGTCGAGCATCACGCGCGGCAGGCGTCGATAGGGCTCCCGGGTGGGTCCCACGCTGTCGTCGAGCACCTGGAAGGTGTCGGCCAGCACTTCCACCGACCAGTAACGCCCGGAACCGCGCACACTGGCCGAGGAGCGCAGAAACTGAATGGCGGAATCGCGCAGGTCGCTGCCGAGATCGATGAAATAGTCGTCGTCGCTGGCCCGCCGCAGATCGACCGCCGCCAGCCATCCGGGCGCGGGCTTGAATCGGTAGTCGAACTCGCCGTAGTAGCGGCCTTCCCGGGTGCGCTTGTCCTCGGGCAGCCAGTCGATACGGAACTCACCGGCCTGCCGCGGCGTGAGAAAGCGGTGCTCCAGCCCGAGCAACGGGCCGCGCTTCTCGATCCAGCGGGCAGTCACCGTGGCGTCCTGGTTGGGCGCGATGTTCCAGTACCAGGGCACGGAAATGTCCAGGCCATCGTCGGCCGAGTAACCGAAGCCCGGGTAGAGAAAGCCGCTCTTGCGCCGATCGTCGAGCGGGAAGCTCAGCCAGGGCGAATACAGCAGGGGAATGCCCTTGAAAGTCAGGCGGGCATTGCGCGCCGTTCCCACGCCCTCCTTCAGGTTCATGTCGACGCTGGAAGACTCGATCTGCCAATCGTCCTGCTCCGGCGGGCAGGTGGTGAAGCTGAAGCGCTCGAGCCGCGCATGGTCGGGGTCGATCAGCTCGGCGCTCGCCGCCGATCCGCGGGCAGTCGTCCTGGGGATCGTGTAGCGAACCGCGTCGAACCGGCCGCTGCGCGCGCGGGTGTCGTAGCGGGCACCGTCGGCACTGACGTTGAGCCGGGGCCCGCTGTAGCGCAGCCAGCCGGGGATGCGCACCTGCCCCGTGCGCGGGTCATAGATGAGCTCATCGGTTTCGAGCTGCTGACCCGCCTGCTGCAAACGCACGGCGTCACGAAAACGAACATCGTCCTCGCGGCTTGCGCTGAAGCTCTGGGCATCGATATTCGTCCTGCCGGTGCCGGCATCCGTTGCGGCCTCCGGAACGCGCAGCGGTGCCGGCGGCGGGCAGACCATGGGCGCCTGCTCCTCACCGCTGGTCGACAGGGGGAACTGGACCAGCGCCAGCGCGATCGCGGCAGGTAGCAATTGTTGCGGAGACAAGTCAGGTCCCGTCGACTAAATAGCCGGATAAGTTTGCATATCCTCCGCGATTGTTCAATGCCCACCCGCCAGAAAGCGCTCGCGATCCTCCGGTTCGGCCTCCGCCAGCGCCCGGGCCCGCGCATACAGGCAGCGCAGTCGGGCACTGCACTCGTCCCGGAAGAGCGACCCGAACGCGGCCACGCCCGACTCGTAGGTCGCGACCAGTGCAAGGTGGGCATTGTTGATGTCGCGGTCGATCCAGGCCTCGATCCGTCGACTGTCGTGCGCCTGCGCCAGGGCCTGGAGTTCGGACCGCAGACGCGCGAACTCGCGTTGCTTGGCTGCTGCCAGCCCGGATGGATCGCCTTGGCGTTCATACGCGCCGGCCAGGCGCTCGCGTGCGCCCAGCAAAACCTCGGTCACACGCCGATCGAGGGACTGGTCGGCCTGCCATCGCGCCAGCGCCCGCGAATGGCGTCGCTCGGCCAGCCAGCGCCGGGTGCCCAGGCGACCGACGAAGGTCGCAAGCGCCTCGTTGAAGGCCGTGTCGCCACGTACGTAGAGCATCTCGTGGGTCAGCTCGTGAAAGACCAGTTCGGCCAGGCTCGCCTCGGGCAGGCGGAGCATGCTGTCGAGCACCGGGTCGGCAAACCAGCCCAGGGTGGAATAGGCCGTGGCCGGGAACAGCGCGACGTCATGCCCGTCGGCGGCCAGATCCGCGGCCCGGGCCTCGGCGCGCTCGCGCCGGAAAAATCCGCGGTAGGCGAGACAGCCGACCAGTGGATAGCACCAGGTTTCGGGCCGGATCGAATAGCGCGGCGTGGCCACGACGTTCCACAGCGGCGCCTCTCGCTCGAGATCCGCGTAAACGGTGTAGCTGCGACTGTCGGGCAACCCCAGCTCATCGCTGGCAAAGTCGCGCAGTTCGAGAACGGTCCCCAGGCGCTCGCGCAGATCCGGCGCGGTGGCCGGATCCGCCATCAGTTCTGCGATATCCTCGCGCTTGGCCAGGATCTCGATCTGGCCCCGGGCGGCCTGGCCGTACCAGGCCACCGTGGCGCAGCCGGCCAGACCCAGCAGCAAGGCAAACGGGAGCAGCAACTTGAACGACTGGTACCTGGACGACGAATTCTGGCGCAACTTCGGCTCGCTGATGTTCAACGCGGACACTTTCGCGCGCGGCGCGCAGGAAGTCCAGCAACTACTCGGCTTGCTGGGCGGCAAGCCCGCTACCGTGCTCGATCTCGGATGCGGTCCCGGACGGCACGCCCTGCCCCTGGCGGATGCCGGCCTGAGTGTGACTGCTGTAGACACCAGCCCTTCCCTGCTCGAACAGCTCCAGGCCGACCGCGGTGAGCGCGCCATCGAGATCGTCGAGGCCGACATGCGCGAGTTCGTGCGCGAGCGCGCCTTCGACCTGGTCGTCGTGATGTGGACGAGCTTCGGCTACTTCACCGAAGAAGCCGACCATCGACGCGTCCTGGCCAATATCCGCGAGAGCCTGAAACCGGGCGGTCGCCTGGTGCTCGACCTCGTCGGCCTGGAGTACCTGTGCCGTCACCTGCAGCCCGTTCATCTGACCGAGTACGACGACGGTCGAATACTGGTCGAACGCCCTGATCTGGTGGACAACATGACGCGCCTGGAAAACGAGTGGATGCTGATCGACGGCGACCGGGTCCACTACCACGAGTTCTCCCACCGGGTCTGGTCGGCCGGCGAGATCAGCGCCCTGCTCAAGGAGTGCGGTTTCGCGATCCGGGAAATCCACGGCGGCTACTCGGGAGAGCCCTGCGACCTGGAAGCCGAACGGCTGATGGTGGTCGCCACTGCCGGATCGGCTCAGAATCGCACCCGGTAGAATGCGATCGGCATGTCCTCGCGGCGGGCGATCGTCTCGCGCGCGCTCTTGATGCACTCGAATCGCAGGCCCAGCTTTTCAGCCACCGCCCGTGAAGCAGCGTTCGGCGGATCGATGACGGCCACGAGGGTCTTCAGGCCCAGGACATCGCGGGCGTGGGCGACGAACGCACGGCCCGCCTCGGTGGCGAACCCCTGCCCCCAGTGATCCTTCCAGATCCACCAGCCGAGCTCGAAGTCGCCGTCGTCGAGCGGCTGGAGCCCGACCAGGCCGATCACTTCACCCGTGGCGGTCAGTTCGGTTGCGCAGAAGCACACGCCGTGAACGTCGAGATGCCGGGCCTGGCGTTCGAGCATTTCATCGACCGCCTCGTCCGACCAGGTCTGACCTTGCGTGATGTAGCGCATCATATCGGCGTCGCGCACCATGCGCTCGAGCGCGGAGCGGTCCCGGGACCGCCAGGGCCGCATGGTCAGGCGCTCGGTTTTCAGGGCAATCACGGTTCAGCCAACGAGAATGCCGGCCCAGGCCGCGTTCAGCAGGGAGACCAGCGTGCCGCCGAGCACCGCCTTGAGGCCCAGCTGGGCCAGGTCGGGCCGGCGCGAGGGCGAGATGCCGCCGATGCCGCCGATCTGGATGGCGATGGAGGCGAAATTGGCGAAACCGCACAGCGCGTAGGTGGCGATCAGGGTAGACCGCTCGGACAGTTCGCCCTGCATCTCGGTCAGCGCGACGTAGGCGACGAATTCGTTGGCGACGATCTTCTGCCCGATGAGACCGCCTACCGCCACCGCTTCTTCGAGCGGCACCCCGGCCAGCATGGCCAGCGGCGCACAGACCCAACCGAGCAGCAGGGCGAGGTCGATGGGCTGGCCCACGATCGCCTGCAGCCCCGTCACTTCGCCCAGCCAGCCCAGCGGGCCGTTGATCAGGGCGATCAGGGCCAGAAATGCGAGCAACATGGCGCCGACATTGAGGGCCAGTTTCAGGCCTTCGCCGGCCCCGCCCGCGGCCGCTTCGATCAGGTTGGTATGCGGGCGATCAATGGCCGTTCGCACGGTGCCGGCGGTTTCCGACTCCTGGGTCTCGGGCAGCAGGAGCTTGGCCACTACCAGGGCCGCCGGCGCGGCCATGATCGAGGCCGAGATGAGGTGCTTGGCGAAAAAGGCCTGCTCAGCCGGGTCGGAGCCGCCGAGCAGCATCACGTAGGCGGCCAGCACACCGCCGGCGATGGTCGACATGCCGCCGGTCATCAGCGCGAACAACTCCGAACGCGTCATGCCGGCGATGAAGGGCCGAACCACCAGCGGCGCCTCGGTCTGGCCAACGAAAACGTTGGCGGCCGTGGCCAGGGACTCGCTGCCGGATACCTTCATGAACCGGGTCATCACCCAGGCCATGAGTTCGACCAGCTTCTGCATGATGCCGATGTGGTAGAGGCAGGCCATCAGCGAGGCGAAGAAAATGATGGTCGGCAGCACCTGGAAAGCGAAGATGAAGCCGAACTCGTCGGCGTCGGCCAGCGGGCCGAATATGAACTCCGCGCCGGCGCTGGTGTAGCCGATCAGCGTGACGAACAACTGGCCCAGCTGATCGAACAGCAGCTTGCCGAGCGGCACCCACAACACGAGAATGGCCAGCAGCAGCTGTAGCACCAGGCCCACGAAAACCGTCTGCCAGGAAATCTGCCATCGCGCCGACGACAGGGCCCAGGCAATACCCAGCAGGACGGCGATGCCTGCCAACCCTATAAGACTTTGAATCAAACCGCTCGACTCCCTGAAAGTGGCGTCGCTACTTTTGTTCACCCGGCGGCAGTGTAGATTACATTCAGCCGCGCGTTGCATGTCGACAGCAAGGCGGCGAGCGCCGCTGTGGCGAGTCTACAGCAACTCTCGCCAATACCGCCTGCCGGAAAGCACAACGCGGCCCGCGCGCACTGGCTATTGAGCCGACGGCAATGTAAATTACATTCGGGCTCACAGGAGCGGGAATCAGGCCCGCCGGCGCGCTTCACGAGCGCACGACGCCTGGCCGAATTGCCGCCGGGATTCCGTTATTGGGGTACACGCTTCATGCAGCCTGCCGATCCAGCGAGGATTTGCAGCGCGGCATCAACCAGGATCGTTTCAGGAGGACACGTCAATGAAGTTGAGATTAATCGCCGGCCTATGCGCACTGGCCATGTTGACCGGCTGCCCGGCGGCCGGCACCACCACCCAGGTTCGAGACAGCGGCTCCGGCCAGAGCATGGACGAGGCGCGCTCGGCCGCCTATGACGGGCCGCAGGCGCGCATCGCGGTGGCCCGCTTCGAAAACAAGTCGGGCGAATCCGGCCGCTGGTGGAACCGCTCCATCGGCGACGGCATGGCCGACATGCTCACGACCGCGCTGTTCAACTCCGGTCGCTTCATCGTGCTCGAGCGCGAAGCCATTGACGACGTGATGGCCGAGCAGGACCTGGGCGCCAGCGGACGGGTCAAGGAAGAGACCGCGGCCGCCATGGGCGAGATCGAAGGCGCCGAACTGCTCGTGGTCGCGGCGGTGACCGAGTTTTCGGAAAACGCCAGCGGTACCCGCGGCTCCTTCGGCGGCAGCCGCATCGGCAAGGTGATCGGCGGCATCGCAGGCGGCTCGAGCAGCGCCCACATGGCCATTGACCTGCGCATCATCGACACCGACACCAGCCGCGTGCTGGCCGCCACCAGCGTCGAGGGCGAGGCCAAGGACTTCGACATCGGCGGCGCCCTGGCCGGCTACACCGGCAGCCACGCCCTGGGCGGCTCGCTGTCGAGCTGGGAAAACACGCCCCGCGAAAAGGCGCTGCGCCAGGTCATCGGCAAGGCGGTCGAGGAAGTCGTGAGCCGCACGCCGCAGCAATACTACCGCCACGGCGAGGGCCAGTCGGCCGGCTACCAGGCGACCGGTTCCGGCGGCGGCAAGCAGTCGGGCGGCGGTCAATCCGAGGGCACCGGCGAGCGGGTCGTGATCACCGCCAACTCGCTCAACGTGCGCTCCGGCCCCAATGGTGACAGTTCCGTCGAATTCAGCCTCAGCTCCGGCGCCATGGCCGATGTGCTGGCGCGCGCCGGCGACTGGCTCCAGATCCGCGATGGCGAGGGCCGCACCGGCTGGGTGGCTTCGGAATTCACGCTGGAAGTGCAGTAACACGATTCGATCCGCTACCCGGGCGATCGACAGGGCCCCGCTTCGGCGGGGCCTTTTTTTGAAGCCAGTTGGCCTTTGTGTCGATCGGGTCCACACTCCCGACGGGTGAGGGCCGCTGAGGCGGCGGTCACCGGATGTTCGAAGTTTCGGTGTGATGATGAGCCACATCCCCGACCCACGCGCCCCCCGCGTTGGGGCGTGCCGCCGTCGGCATCGTCAATCGAATTGACCCCGAATCCCGGGCAACCAGGGCTTGACCGAATCCACCGCCCGACGGGTGGCATTGAGCGAGGTGAACTCGATCTGCTCGACCGGTGAGGCGCCCATCTGCTGCATGTCGTGCAGGTCGTAGGTGACGGCCTCGAGCTGGGCGATGTAGGCGGTCTCGACGCGATTGTAGTACTGCAGCTCGCGCTCGCCGGCCGGCAGCGCGCGGGCCAGCACGACATAGCGGGCTCCGGCGTTGAGCGCCGGATCGGCCAGGCCGGCGAGATCGAGTTCTTCACCCTGCACGTAGTCCCGGTAGCCGCGCACGAAGCTGCGTTGAACGAGCGGGTGCGAACCGCCGCGCAGGGCCGCCTCGATCTCGCGCACCATGGGGTCGGCAATGACCGGATCGCCCACGCCGATGACCACGATTCCGCGTGGCGGCGGGGCGGCCCGTTCAGGCGACTCGGAGGCCGTCGCCGGCGCGGCCGCCGCGCTGGCCTCGCTTTCCGCCATCGCGACCCGGCGGTCGTCTCCGGGCGTCGCGGGAGGCGGATCAGCGGAACTCTGCGCGGCGTCGGTCAATTCCGGCTCGATCAACGTGGGCGCTTCGTCGCCGGGGGCGGCGGCACGTTCACCGGCATTCGGGTCGGCCGGCGCGTCCGCATCCTTGTCTTGCGCGGCGTGCGTTTCGCCGGGCTCGGCTTGCGGATCGGCGCCGGCCGAACCGCCCCCCGTCCCGTCCGCGAGCGCCTGGCTGGCACGCAGCGAACCCGCGGCATCAGCCGCTGCGGATTGACCTTCGCGCGACGCCCCGGCCGCAGGCGAGCCGGCTTCCGTATCCCCCGCATCATCGGCATCGACCGCGGCGTCTTCCGTACCCGGCCACCAGGCGGTTACCCGATTCCAGGTGGACGAATCCAGCCGGGCGAGCCCGAAGCCGGTGGCGCCCAGGGCCAGTACGAGCACGACCAGCACGGCGAGCGCCGCGGTCAAGCGACCCCGACGCTTCGGCGCCTTCGCCTGCACCGGCACGGGGTGGCGGCCTTCGGGTTGGGTCTGCAGCACCGCGGTGGCCTCGGGCGCACTGGCGGCGGTCGCGGCCCCGGCGGCGCCCACCCGCCCGGTGGCCAGGGCTTCGGTGACTTGTCGCTCGGCGGTCGACGGCCCGGTATCACCCCGCTGAACCGGGCCCGTGCGTCCGGTCTTGAGCGGCGCCATCTCGCTCAGCAGCACGGACCAGTCCGGGTATCGGTTTTCCGGCTGGACGGCCAGCAGCCGGCGCAGGATCTCGATCACGCGCTCGTCGGCCCTGCCTTCGAGTGCCGAAAGATCGGGGAACCCACCCGCGGCGAGCTGCCGGAACGTATCCTTGAGGTCGCGCCCGGGCATCAGGCGCTCGCCGGTGAGCATCTCGTACCAGACAGCGCCCAGCGCGAACATGTCGCTTCTCGAATCCACCGGCCCGCCGCTGAGCGCCTCGGGCGCCAGGTAGCCCGGCGTGCCCATGACCGACTGGCCGCCCTTGTCGGTCTGCTCGGCGGCAACGCAGGCAATGCCGAAGTCGGTCAGAACCGCTCGACCGCGCCGGTCGATCATGATGTTGCCCGGCTTGACGTCGCGGTGGACGATGCCTTCCCCGGCCGCGGCTGACAGCGCGTTGGCCGCCTGCTCGCTAACCCGCCGGGCCATTTCGGGCGAGCACTGGCCCTCGCGATCGATGAAATCGGCCAGCGATTCGCCGTCGACGTATTCCATGACGAAATACGGCTTGCCGTCGTGCTCGTCGGCGATGTAGATCTGGGCGATATTGGGATGGTTGAGCGCGGCAACGCTGCGCGCCTCGCGCAGGAAACGCGCGACGACGATCTCGTCGGCGCTCAGCTCCTCACTCAGGCACTTGATGGCGATGAAGCGCTCGAGCTTGGGATCGAGCGCCTTGTAGACCACGCCCATGCCGCCACGGCCGAGCTCGCTGATGATGTGATAGCGTCCGAGAACTTCGCCCATATCCGTCACCTCCCGGCTGGATGGGTCGCCGCGGCCGGCGCGATTGCCGCCCTTTCGGCCGAATATATCAAACCTAACGGTGAATCCGTCCTGAACCGGTCATCGGTCGACGCGCGCGGTGGCGCCGGTGATTCGGCTTGGCTAACATGACGACGTCCACAATCGCCCGAACCCGCCGTACTGCTGGCCGATACGAGACTGAACAACTGCTGCACCAAGGAACCATCAGGAAGCCTGCCATGCCCCGGTCTGTAATGACATGTCGCCCCTTCACGCCTTGAGAAAACCTCGCCCGGTCGCCGGGCTGGTGCTACTCGTATCGCTGCAGGTTCTGGCCCTGCCCCCCGCTCAGGGCGCCACGTGGTACGTCGCCACTGACGGAAGCGATTCCAGCGGGGCCGGCTCCCAGGCCAGTCCCTGGGCCAGCATCACCCACGCCATCGACAACGTTGACGACGGCGACCTGGTGCTGGTTGAGCCGGGGACCTACAACGGTCGTCAAAGACTGCGCGAGGCGTTCGATATCCCGGTGACGGTTCGCTCCCGCATTCCGTATGCGGCGAAGCTGCGTCACGACCAGGGTGCGGCCCTGATCTCCTTTTACGGCCGCAATATCGTCGTCGAGGGGTTCGACATCGCGCACGATCCGTCCAACACCACGCCGCTGGTGATCCAGGTGCAGGACCTGCTGGGGTCGGTCAGCGGATCCGACGGCGGCACCGATCCGGTCGTCTCGGGCATCGTGTTTCGCAACAACATCATCCACTCGAGCACAAACAATGACCTGCTCAAGATCAACAACGGGGCCGAGAACGTGCTGGTCGAAGGCAACCTGTTCTTCAACCAGGCTGGCACTGACGAGCACATGGACATCAATAGCGTCATCGGCGTGACGGTACAGGACAACATCTTCCTCAACACCGCCGATCGCCCGAACACCAGCTCGTTTGTCGTCATCAAGGACAGCAACGGCAGCGACGATACCGTGCTCGGTACGCGCGACACCGTTGTCAGGCGCAATGTCTTCCTCAACTGGTACGGCAGTGCCGGGCAGAGTTTTCTGCGCCTGGGCGAAGACGGAACCGCGAATTACGAGACCGTGAATACGCTGATCGAGAACAACCTGATGATCGGAAACTCGAGTGACCTCATGCGAAGCCCGCTCACGGTTCAGGGCTCCGACGACGTGACCTTCCGCAACAACACGTTGGTCGGCGACATGCCCTCGCGCAGCTTTGCGGGGCGGCTGATCGCGGTCGGCGACAATCAGCCCAACCGCGACCTGGAGCTCGTCAACAACATCTACTCGGATCCCACGGGTTCGATGGGAAGCGAGGCCTATACCGGCGTCGACCTGTTCGACTCGCCGGTCGGCCAGACCGAATCCGCCCTGCTCGACCGCAATCTCTACTTCAATGGCGGCAACGCGATCCCCGAAGACGGCGGCCAGGCCCTACGCTTCAGCGACGACGCGAATGCCGTCGAGGCGAACCCGTTGCTACCCGGCCAGGGCGGCCTGGTTGCGCCCGTGTGGAATGGCAGCAACTTTGCCGACGGTTCCGACACCATTCGCGAGGCCTTTGAACGATTGGTCGACAACTACGGGATGCCGGCGCCCGGCAGCCCCGTGATCGACCAGGCCGATCCGGCCAGCGCTGCACCCGAGGACATCCTCGGCAGGCCGCGCGATGTCCTTCCGGACCTGGGCGCTGTCGAAAGGATCGACGACAACCAGTGGATCTTCCGCGATGCATTTCAGGCCGAGTGAAGCGGACAGGGCGCCAGCGGCACGGCACCACGATCATTCGAAGCGATCCGAGAACACCAGATCCAGGCTTTCCCTGAACAGGTAGACGGCGCCGCTGTTGATGCCCTCGTCATCGACGAACGGCGCACCGACCACCAGGCGATTGCCGTCGAGCGCGCAGGCAGCACCGAAACGGTCGCCGGCCGACCCGTCTGTAACCTCGATCTGAGTGATGCCGACCTCTTCCACTTCCGCCCAGCCGTGCTCGGGATGGGCACGCAACACAGCCGCGGCGCCACGATTGCTGTCACCTTCGACCGGTTCTTCCGCACCTCCGGCCAGCACGGTTTCACCCGCACTATCGATAGCCACCGAGTTCGACGCACCCATCGCGTCGAGGCCCGCATACCTTCCGCGCTGGCCCCAGCCGGCAAAGTCCGTTTCGTAAATGACCACAAGACCCTCGCCCACATTGCCGCCGTTGGCTGCCCCGATGGCCGCCACGGATCCGTCACCGTCGATATCAAGGCTGCTCCCGAACAGCGCGCCGGACTGTCCATCAGTGTCGATCAGCTTGGCGTCCTCGTTCCAGAACCCCGTATCGAGATCCCGGTGATAGACGTACGCCGCACCGCGCTCGTCGTCTTCCGCGACCGTGGCAGAGTGAGCACCGACCAGCGCGTAGCCGTTGATCTCCAGCGGGTCGTCACTGAGCGCGGTCGAGAACCCGAAGCGATCGCCGGCCGCGCCGTCGGAGGCCTGGATCATGGTGATCAGTTCATACTGATCCTCCTCCAACCCGAACAGGAAGGCCGCGCCACGATCGGCGTCGCCGGAGACCGTGCGGCCGGGCGCACCCACCAGCAGCACATCGTAGGACTGCGCCGAAGCACTCACGCTGGTTCCGAAGCGGTCGCCGGGCGCGCCGTTCACGGTCAGCTTCTGAACCTCCGTCCAGGCGCCACGACCGTCGGAGCGGATGTCACGAGCGAAGACGTAGGCCGCACCCTGTTGCGCCGTGCCGTCGTCATCCGCCTCCATCGCTCCGACGATGGCCAGGTCACCGCCGGCACCGAGCGCGACGCTGGTCCCGAATCGGTCGCCGTCGTGACCGTCCGAGGGCGTCAGCCTGGCCTCTTCCAGCCACTGGCCAGTGCCCTCCTCGTAAAAGTAGACATAGGCAGCCTCGGCACCCTGGGCACCGACCAGCGCGGTCGATCCGACCTTGTCCATGGCCGTCCCGAACAGGTGCAGGTCCTCGGCATCGGACGCCAACAGCCGGGCAGTCTGCTCAAAAGCCGGGCCCCCTTGCGAGGCAATCTCCGTTTCTGCCGCAAGCGACAGCGGCATCAACACCAGGATGATCAGGGGCAATTTGTTCATGATTCCTCCGTTTCCGTCAAGAATGAACGCCGGTCCGGGAGGCGGATCGGCGAGCATGCCGGGTGAAACGGGAGGGTCGCTGCTTGCCCGCCAACGATCGACGGGACCGAGGGCGCAGAGCCTCGGTCGGGGTCAGTCGACGTCGACGTAGACGCTGACCTCGCGCGTGGCGCGGAAGGTGATTTCGGGGTGGCGCTCCTCGGCCAGCTGCAGGTTGACCCGGGTGGGCGCCAGGTAGACGAGCCGGCCGCCGCCGTCGGTGGCCAGGTGGCGCTCGTTCTTGTCGCGGAACTTCTCCAGCGCGCGCTCGTCCTCGCAGCTCACCCAGCGGCAGGTGGCGACGTTGACCTGTTCGAACACGGCCTCGACGTTGTACTCGGACTTGAGCCGGTAGGCGACCACGTCGAACTGCAGCACGCCGACCGCACCGAGCACCAGGTCGTTGCCGAACAGCGGCTTGAAGAACTGCGTGGCGCCCTCTTCGGAGAGTTGGGTCAACCCCTTGCTCAGGGCCTTGAGCTTGAGCGGGTCTTTCAACTGCACGCGGCGGAACAACTCGGGCGCGAAGCTCGGGATGCCGGCGAACTGCAGCTTCTCGCCCTCGGTGAAGGTATCGCCGATGCCGATGGTGCCGTGGTTGTGCAGGCCGACGATGTCGCCGGGGTAGGCGTACTCGGCCGCGGCGCGCTCGTCGGCCATGAAGGTCAGCGCGCCGTGCGTGCGCTGCTCCTTGCCGAGCCGCACGTGGTGCAGCTTCATGCCCTTTTCGAAGCGACCCGAACACACGCGCATGAAGGCCATTCGGTCGCGGTGGGCGGGGTCCATGTTGGCCTGCACCTTGAACACGAAGCCGGTGCACTTGTCTTCCGAAGGCTCGACCGAACGACCGAGTGTGGCACGTGGCTGCGGCTGCGGCGCCCGCTCGACGAACTCGTCGAGCAGGGGAATGACACCGAAGTTGTTGAGCGCCGAACCGAAGAACACCGGCGTCTGCTCGCCGGCGAGGTAGCGTTTCAGGTCGAAGTCGTGACTCGCCCCCTTGACCAGCTCGATCTCGTCGCGCAGCTCGTCGGCCATGTCGCCCAGGGCCTCGTCGGCCTCGGAAGAATGCAGGCCGGCGATGATCTTCGGCTCCTGGCGCATGTAGTTCTTGCCCGACTCGTAGAGATGGATCTCGTCGCGAATCAGGTGGTAGATACCCTTGAGCCGCCGGCCCATGCCGATCGGCCAGGTTA
>CAZSGS010000015.1:0-4844 GCA_964606365.1 uncultured Wenzhouxiangella sp.
CAGCTCCAGATCAACGAGTACATCCAGGCCAATCCGGATCTCCAGTCGGAGCAGTCCGAGCAGATGTCGCTTGGTTTCGCCTTCGCCCCGACCGAGTGGTTCAACGGTACGATCGATTACTACGATATCGAGATCAGCAACCGTATCCGCTCGTTCGACGCGCAGGACCTGATCAACTTCGAAGAAGCCGGTGATCCGATTCCGGAGGGTCTTGGCATTACTCGTGCTCCCAACGGCGCGATCACTCGCATCGATTCCGGCTACGGTAACGAAGGTGTCTTCAACGTCCGTGGTTTCGACCTGAACCTGCGTTCGGGCTACGACCTGGCCGGCGGCCGCATGAACCACCAGCTGACCCTGAGCAGCCTGGAGGAGTATTCGGTCGACGGCGGTCGTGACCAGGTCGAGGATCCGGGCATTCCGAAGTACCGCGGTACCATCAACAACCAGTACGCCTTCGGCGACTTCAACTTCGTGTACAACCTGAACTACGTTGGCGACCAGTGCGACGACATCGTCGACGGTGCCTGTGAGGGTCACGTACCGAGCTGGGTCACCCACGATCTGCAGGCGAACTACTTCACGCCGTGGAACGGCAAGATCACGGTGGGTGCCCGCAACATCGGCAACAAGCAGCCGCCGATCGGAGTTGGCTTCCTCGACGGCCGTCAGTACGACTTCAACCTGTATGACGGTTACGGTCGTACCACCTACGTCCGGTACACCCAGAGCTTCTAAGCTTCGGGTTCGATGCCGACTCAAGAGGCGGGCGCACTGCGCCCGCCTTTTTTATGCCCCCCGCTTACACCGGATAGACAGCACGGCGAGTCGAACGGAACACAGGCGTGACAAGCGTTTCCAAACCATCCGGCTCCGATCACTGGAGCGTCTACTGGGCGCGCGGTGCCGTCACCTCGCTTCCGGAAGACTTTGCCGCCAACTATGACGGCGAGATCCGGGAATTCTGGTGCGCGCAATTCGATCACGTCCCGGATGGCGGGCGGATTCTCGATGTCTGCACCGGCAACGGCGCGGTGGCCTTGCTGGCCGCCGAGGCCATCGGGACGCGCGAGCGCAAGCCGGAAGTGCTCGCCGTCGACGCCGCTGCCATCCGCCCGGAGGTCGTGGCCGAACGGTTCCCCGCGCAAGCGCCCTTCATCGAGAGTATCCGTTTCATCCCGAATACCCGCTTCGAGGCCCTCGACCTGGAAGACGCCAGCGTGGATCTGATTTCGAGCCAGTACGGTATCGAGTACTGCGACCTCGAACGCGCCGCGCACAAGGCCGCCAGGCTACTTCGGCCCGGCGGGCGCCTGGCCATGGTTTGTCACGCCGTCAGTTCGGATATGCTCAGGACCATGGAGGTCGAGCACCGCGACTATCGACAGCTCGACCGCCTGCAGCTGTTGGAGCGTGTCCAGGCTTTCCTCGACGGTGAGCTGGACACGGAACGGTTTTGCAGGGCGATGGAGCGCGTGCGTGCCGAACTGAAGGGGCATGGCCGCACCGGCCACAGCCCCCTGCTGCGCTACGCCATGAACATGGTCGAGACCACCATCTCCATGCCGGCATCGGCCGTGGGGCAGGCGCGAGCGCACTACCGCGATTTCGTGCTGCAGATGACCAGCGGACGCGACCGCCTGGCCGACATGCTCCGCGTCAATCGTCTTGTCGGCGAAAGCGAGCGCTGGTTCGAGGTGTTCGAGCGTGCCGGACTGGCACTGGTCGATTCGGGCCGCATCCGCTACCAGGCTCGTCACGACGTCGGCCAGTTCGTCGTGCTTCGAAAGCCCTGATCGCGCGCGAGATATCGGGCCCGGCCGAACGCCCCGGAGTTGTTCGCCGGCGCCGCAGCTGCTAGCCTCATGGCTTTGTGATCGAGGGGCGCCGCGCTTTTGCCGCAAGCATCCATGACTGCCGGAGAGTTGACGACCCACCCCGGAACCGTGATCCTGCATCGTTCCGGTCAGTTCCTGGCCGGCCGGCTGTCCGGCTCGGTGCCGTCGCTCGCGATCGCACCGCCCGACCTGGTTCTTCTCGCCGAGTTTTTGACCCCACGGCGCCCGCGCGAGGCGCTTGCCGACCTTTTTACCGGCGACCGGGCAGGGCTCCTGCCGTCGCGTCCGCCCACGGAGATCGTGCTCCAGCGTATCGAGGCTTTCCGCCAGCGCGGCCTGCTGGTCGAGTCCGGGCGACGCGCCGGGCCGGCCCAGAACCCACCCGGGCTGGCGATTGCCGACCTGGAGGTTGCCGACCCGCCGCCGGCTGATCGGCGTTTCCGGCTTGCGCCCAACTTTCTTCTGCGCGCCGGCGCCGGCGGCTATGTCATCGACAGTGCCGCCACGGGCGAGCGCTATCGCCTCGACACCGGCCTGGCGCTGCTGCTGCTGTCGTTCGCCAACGGCCGGGCCTGCCGCGAGGTGGCGGCCGGGCTGCCGCAGCGGCCGTCGATCGCCGAGGTGGCCAGCGCCGCCGGCTGGCTCCTGGAGCGCGGGCTGCTGCTGCCGGGCGAGAAGGACGCGGGCCGGGTTCGCGACCCGGGCCGGGAGCAGTTGCCCAGGCGCCGGGCGACGGCGCCGACCTGGCGCGATATCGATCCGGATGGGCGGATACCCGTGTATTTCATGCCGCACATGGAGAACCACTACCCGCTGGCCCTGGGCATGCTCTTCAGCGCCGTTGAATCCTGGAACGAAGGTGGGCTGCTCGAGCGCTTTCAACTCGTTCCGATTACCTACATGGCGCCCGAAGCGTTTCTCAAGGGGCCCTACCGCAAGTTCGGTCCGGGCGTCTGGCTGTTTTCCAACTACATGTGGTCGGTCGAGCTGAACCTGAAGGTCTCGGCGTTCGTCAAGAAGGACGACCCGAGAAACCTGACCATACACGGCGGTCCGAGCACGCCCAGCTACGAACAGGCCTGCGCCGACTTCCTGCGGGCCCACCCCTCGGTCGACATCGCCGTTCACGGCGAGGGCGAAGTGGCCATCGGCGAGATTCTCGAGCAGCTGTCGACCGATCATTCCGGCCGGGTGCTGGCCGATCCGGCCATCGCCGAGGTGGCCGGGCTGACCTGGCGCGCCCGGTCCGGCGCCGAAGGCGATCTGGTGCGAACCCCGTCACGACCGAGAATGCGCGATCCGGACCGGATCCCGTCCCCGTATTCGGAGGGCGTGTTCGACGCCTACGAGGGCCGCATCGAGGCGGCCATCGTCGAGACCAACCGCGGTTGCCCGTTCCAGTGCACCTTCTGCGACTGGGGTTCGGCGACCGCACAGAAGGTCAGCCGCTTCGAGATGGACCGGGTGTACGACGAGATCGACTGGATCGGTCGCAACGAAGTGCCCGTCATCTGGGTGGCGGACGCCAATTTCGGCATGCTCAAGCGCGATCTCGAGATCGCCGAATGCATCGTAGAGACCAAGCGCAAATACGGCTACCCGCAGGAAGTCGTCGTCAATTACACCAAGAACGCCAACGAGCGGCTTGCCGAGATCATCCGCGTATTCAGCGAGGGTGGCATCATCGGCCAGGGCATCATTTCCATCCAGACCAGCGACGAAGCCACGCTGGATGTCATTAAACGCAAGAACATCAAGACCGAGAAGTACGACGAGCTCATCCGGATATTCGCCGCGCAGGGGCTGCCGCTGTCGACCGATCTCATGATCGGCCTGCCGGGCATTACACCGGAAGCCTTCGATAACGACCTTCAGCGTTATATCGACGTCGACGTGGCCGTCAAGGCCTATCCGACCCAGCTGTTGCCCAACAGTCCGATGGCGCACCCCGCCTACATCAAGACCTACCGGATCGAGACCGACGAGAACGGCTTCCTGACCTCGTGCTTCAGCTATAGCGAAGCCGAGCTGCGGCAGATGAAACAGATCTACGAAGTCTACGTGGCCGCCGACGGTTACGGCGCGTTGCGTTACGTGATGCGGTTCCTGCAATGGGAACACGGCATCTCCGCGATGCGTTTGCTGCACGATCTGCTCCGGCAGACCGTTCAGGATCCGGATCGCTATCCCGGCATCGCCTGGGTGGCGAAGTTCTTCAATGCCGAAAAATGCATGCCGGGCGGCTGGCGCCGGTTCTTCGAGGAGGTGGCCGAGTTCGTCGAGGCGCGATACGGCATCGAGCGCGACTCCGCCTTCGATACGGTTCTCGCCGTCAACGAGGCGGTCATGCCCGACGGCAGCCGAAGCTACCCGATGACGGTCGAACTCGAGCACGACCTGGTCGACTGGTTTACGGCGCGCAACCGGCTGGAACCCGTCGATACGCCCGCGTTGGGCAGCTACCCGCCGGGGCACATCACCGTGTCCGACCCCAATGGACTGGCGACGATCGATCTCGAGTACCAGCAGTACGATACGCACCAGTACTTCTGGGAGCTGCACTCGCCGGTCGCCCGGCCGACATCGGTCGCTCGAAACGACCAAGAGGACATCGCCGCCTAGGCGGTGAATCGGGGCGGCTCGGTGGCGTTGGCGAAGGCGGCAAGGCTTGGCGTGACAGGTTCTGCCGCGTCAGCGACCGCGCTCCGCCGCTTCGCTTCGATGCCCGTCATCGCGGGCGGGTTCGTGCTCTCGCTCGCGCTACCGGCCCCTGCCGTCGACCAGGGCCCGGTGTTTCGCACCATCAGCGTCAACGAGGGCCTGCCCGACCGGCAGGTCGAGGCCATCGTGCAGGACGCGCAAGGCTTCGTCTGGATTGGCACGCGCGGTGGTTTGGTGCGCCACGAAGGGCGCCGTATGCGCATCATTCCGAGCGATCCGCAAACACCCGCGCCGCTGCCGGGTCGCAACATCATGTCGCTGATGGCCCACAGCGACGGCAGCGTC
>CAZSGS010000015.1:4854-15992 GCA_964606365.1 uncultured Wenzhouxiangella sp.
GATCGGGCCCGATCTCGAGTCGATTCGCCACCTGGAGCCGGCCACGCGCGGCGGCCGTCTTCCCGCGGGCAATATCTGGTCCATGGCGGAGGACTGCCGAGGTCGTGTCTGGATGGCTTTCATGCGCGGCGGCGTCGCCCGCTACGATCCGGCAAAGGACACCCTCGAGCTGTTTCCGCAAACGGCGGAATCCGGCCTCGATCCGGGCGGCTTCCAGGTGCACCTGGAAGTCGATTCGCACTGCCGCCCCTGGCTGGTCCAGACGGGCCAGGTCGCCGTGCTCGACGAGACCCCGGATCGGTTCACGCCGGTCAGCCGGCCCGGTGAGGGGCAGTTCGCAATCAGCCTGGCCGAGGCGAATGGCCGCATCTACTTCAACCAGGGCGGTGCGCTCATGGATCTCGGCCCGAGCCGGGACGCGCCCGCGGCCGAACCACGGAAAGTGGCGCAGATCGACGGCACCGTCACCGGGATTGCGCCCGATCCGCAGTCCGACCAGATCATCGTCGCCACCACCAAGGGGCTACACCGCTACCGCCCGGGGCGAGAGGACTGGAGCAGCGTCATCCGGCACGTTCCAGGGCTGAACAACGGCCTGCCCTCGAATGCCGTCGACGGGGTGATGTTCGACCGGGAAGGCGGCCTGTGGCTGACCACCACCCGTAGCGGCGCGGCCTACCTGCCCCCGGGCTTTGCTGCGTTCGACCGCTACCAGCCGCTGCCCGGAAGCGGCGAAGGGACCGGGCTTGCGATCGACCCGGTAACGAGCCTCGACTGGGATGATCGCGCCGGCGGGTTCTGGGTCGGCGGGCTGCGCGGGCAACTGCAGTTCCTGCCGGGTCCGGGCCGTGCGGCGCCGAGTCCGGTCGTGCCCGAGGCCGCCAGGGAGGCCCTGGCCGGGGCCAATGTCCTGGAGGTCCTGCGCGAGGACGAGGTGCTCTACGTGACGACCCAGACGGCGGTCGTGCGCATCGAGCTGGGCGCCGAGGGCGAGCACGACGTCCTGGTGCATCGGCAGGAGCTCGATTCCGGTACATTCGCATTCCTGCGGCGCAAGGACGCCGACCGGCTGTGGCTCGCCACCCGCGATGCTGGATTGATGCTGATCAACGAGGACAGCGGGGCGCGAGAGCGCTTTCACCCCGGCGGTGAAGGGCGAAACCACCTCCCGGAAACGGCCGGGCGCGAGCTTCTGCGCGGCCCCGCGGGGCGCTGGTGGCTGCTGGCGCCGGGCGGCTTGTACCTTTGGGACGAGGAACGCGGCTTCCTGAAGCAGTCGATCGACGCGGCCCAGCCGCTGGCCACGGCCGCCTGGCTGGATGGACAGCTGTGGCTGGCCACCGACGATACGCTTCGGGTCTGGCGCCGCCGGGACGAAGGCTCTCACGCCGTGCGGGTGATCGAGCTGGCCGGGAGGCTGCCCCCGGGCCGAATGATCGATGTGCTTCCGGATGCCGACGGCGATCTCTGGCTGATGCGGACCAGCGGCTTGTCGCGCTTTCGTCCCGCCGATGGGAGCCTGCGCCACTTTTCGCAGCGCGACGGACTGGCGCCGGTGGAATTCGGCGAGAACACCGCCCAGGCGCTTCCGGACGGCCGCCTGGCTTTCGCCGGCCGAGGCGGCATCGTTGCGGTCGACCCGGCCGCGGTCAGCGGTGTTTCCGTGGCGCCGCGGGTACATCTCTCCCGCCTGCAGGCCGGCGACCGGACCTTCGAGCTCGGCCCCGAGTCGTCGCCGGCCATCGAACTCGATCACGACGACAACAACCTGTTCATCGATTTCATCGCCACCAGCTATCTGGCCCACGAGCGCACTCGCTATCGCATCAAGCTGGCGGGTTGGGACAAGGACTGGATCGATCTTGTCGGCCAGACACGTCACCACTACTCGAGCCTGCCGCCGGGCGAGTATCGCTTCAGCGTTCGCGCCGCCGCGCCCGACGGACCCTGGAGCGAGCGAGCCCAGGCACTGGCCATCACGATTCGTCAGCCGCCCTGGCTCAGCGGCTGGGCGCTGGGCGCGTACGTGCTGCTCGCGGCTTCCGGCGCCGGCGTGAGCATCCGGAGCTACCGCCGCGCTCACAAGCGTCGTCGCGAGATGCACGAAGCCAGGCAGAAGCGCGCCCTGGCCGATGAGCAGCGCCTGATCATCACCCGTCTCAATCGCAGCCTGGAGCCCATCCCGCTGGCCGCGACCATCGCTACCGAAGTCGTGCACGTCACGGCTGGCCGACTCGCGTGGTTGGGCTACCAGGAGGAACATTTTCCGCGCGAACTGGTGTGTTCCCGGCCCGCTGCTGCGCCGATGGCGCGTGAGCAGTGGCGTCGGCGCCTCGAATCCGCCGATGGGCAGAAGGACCTGGCCGTGGATCTCCAGGTCGGCGAGCGGGTCGTTGCGCGCGTACTGGTCGAGGCGCCGGCGACCGATGGCAACCAGGCGCCCCGCGAACGCTTGAAGCTGCTCGAGGAAATGGCCGGGCAGGCCCTGCACAACGCCCTGCTGTTGCAGCGCGTCCGATCCCTGGCCGAACGCGCCGAGCAGGCCAGCAACGCCAAGTCGGAGTTTCTCTCGACCATGAGCCACGAGATCCGCACCCCGCTGCACGGCGTGCTGGGCATGGTCGAGCTGCTCTACGAAACCGAAACAGAGCCCGGTCAGCAGGACATTCTCGATACCCTTCGCCAGTCGGGCCTCCAGCTCCAGCGCATCATCGACGACGTGCTCGACATCTCGCGCATCGAGGCCGGGCGCATGAGCCTCAACGTCCAGTCCTTCGATCTGACCGCGATGCTCGAGCAGGTGGTGGATCTGCACGCACCCAATGCCGCCAAACAGGGGCTCGATCTGCGCCTGCGCCTGTCCGCCGATCTACCCCTGTCGGCGACCGGCGACAGCGATCGCATCAGCCAGGTGCTGGGAAACCTGTTGAGCAATGCGGTCAAGTTCACTGAGAACGGCGGCATCGAGCTGAGCGCCGAAGTCGGACGCGACGGCTACCTGGTTTTCGTCGTTTCCGACTCCGGCCCGGGCATCGGCGAGCGCGACCGCAAGCGGCTGTTCGAGCCCTTCACCCAACTCGACGCCTCCATCACCCGCTCCTACAGCGGATCGGGTCTGGGGCTGGCCATCTGTCGGAAGCTGGTCGATGCCATGGGCGGCACGCTGGACCTGATCGAGAGCTGTCACCGGGGCAGCCGCTTCCGGGTGCGTCTGCCGGTGCTCGGAAGCGGCGACCAGCCGGTCGACGGCGGCCTGTCACGGCTGGTCGAAGGCCAGGTCGTCTGCGCCCGGGTTTCGTCGACGACCATGCGTGTTCTCCGGCGTCTCGCGCGGCGATGGGGCGTTCGCGTGGTGGACGCACGCGAGTCGCCCCGGCCATGCGGCCTGTTGCTGGTCGATCCCCAGACCCTCGACGAAACCGACGCGGAGCGGCTCGAGCAGTGGCGTCGATCCGCGCGGGCACTGGCCTGGCTGCAGTCGCCGTTTCCGTCACAGTCGGGGTCGCCGCCGCTGCTGCCAGGCGGCGCGCACTTCCTGCGCTGGCCGCTGGTCGAGAGTCGCTTCATCGGCCTGCTATTCGACCTGCGCATCGGCAGCGATGACGGGCGCGGGTCGAACGAGTAAACTGAGCCACTGAATTCTCCAGGGAGGAACGACCCATGGAATGGGTACTGTTGATCATCATCGTGGCGGCGGCGTTTTTCGCCATCACGATCTACAACCGCCTCGTTGCGGCGCGCAACCGCTACAAGAACGCCTTCGCCCAGATCGATGTGCAACTCAATCGGCGCCACGACCTGATCCCCAACCTGGTCGAGGTGGCGAAGAAGTACATGAGCCACGAACGCGAGACGCTCGAGGCCGTCATCCAGGCGCGCAACGGTGCGCACCAGCAGCTGAAGTCCACCGCGGCCGATCCGTCCGATCCGGACGCCATGCGCAAGCTGTCGCAGGCCGAGCAGGGCCTTTCGGGTGCCCTCGGCCGCCTGTTCGCCCTGTCGGAGAACTATCCCGACCTCAAGGCCAACCAGAACATGATGCAGCTCTCCGAGGAGCTGACCAGCACGGAGAACAAGGTTGCCTTCGCGCGCCAGGCCTTCAACGACACGGTAATGAACTACAACACCCTGCGCGAGAGCTTCCCGGCCAACATCATCGCCGGCATGTTCGCCTTCAAGCCGGCCGAGCTGCTCGAAATCGACGACCCGGCCAAGCGCGAAGCCGTCCAGGTGGACTTCGGCTAGGCGCTGAGGATACAGGGTTCAGGGCGGCGGCCTTCGATCCGCTCTCGCGGCGCAGCCGCCCCGCACCGTTGCAGGCTGCCGCCCTGACTCCTGACCCCTGCACTCATCCCATGAATTTTTTCGAGCACCAGGACAAGGCCCGCCGGCAGAGCCGGTTTCTGATCGCGATGTTCGCCCTCGCGGTCGTGGCGATCATCGCGGCGGTCGTTGCCTTCGTCTATTTCGCCTTCGGTTCCGATCCGTGGCTGCTGTTGTGGGCGGGGGTGATCACCGGCGGCATCATCCTCGGCGCGAGCACGTTGCGAACGCTGCAATTGCGCGGCGGCGGCGGTGAGGTTGCGCAGGCCATGGGCGGCACGCGTATCGATGCTTCCCCGTCCGACCCGCTGCGACAGCGCCTGCGCAACGTCGTCGAGGAAATGGCGATCGCCTCCGGCGTGCCCGTTCCGGAAATCTACGTCATGGAGCGGGAGCAGGGCATCAACGCCTTTGCCGCCGGATTTTCCCCGGCCGACGCCGCGGTGGCCGTCACCCGCGGCGCGCTCGAACAGCTCGATCGCGATGAATTGCAGGGCGTGATCGCCCACGAGTTCAGCCATGTGCTCAACGGCGACATGCGCCTCAACATCCGCCTGATCGGATTCCTCTTCGGTATTCTGGTGATCGCCATCGTGGGGCGAAAGCTGCTGTATTCCGCCCGCTTAGCCCGCGACAGCCGTAACGCCGGGCCGGCGCTGCTGGCCGGTGTGGGCATCGTGGTGCTGGGCTACATCGGCCTGTTCTTCGGGCGCTGGATCAAGGCGGCCGTGTCGCGCCAGCGCGAGTACCTGGCCGACGCTTCGGCCGTGCAGTTCACGCGCAACCCCGACGGCATCGGCACGGCGCTCAAGAAGATCGGAGCGCTCCAGGCCGGCTCCTTCATGACAGCCGACACCGAGGAGGTCGGGCACATGCTGTTCTCGACCGGCATGAGCTACCAGGCCTTCGCCACGCACCCGCCCCTGGAGAAGCGAATCAAGGCCGTCGACCCCTCGTTCAGGCCCGAGGAACTGGCGCAGATCCGGCAGGAGATGAACCGCCACGCCCAGGCGCGCAAGGCAGAGGCCGAGGAGGCCGAGCGCCGCCGCCAGGCAAGCGAGGCGTCGGAAGGGATCGACCCGGCGCGCCTGGTCACCGACCTGGGTGGCCTGGCCGAGCAGATCGGCCAGCCGGGCCTGGAGCAGGCGCTGACCGCCGCGGTGATGGCCGCCGGCATTCCTGCACCGCTCGAGCGGGCCGCGCATTCCGACGAGTGGGCGCAGGAGCTGATCTGCGCGCTGCTGATCAGCGTGCAGCCCGATGTGCGCGAAAGGCAGTTGCTGCAGATCGCGCGCACGCTCGGCAGCGACAGCGAGGAGAAGGTGCGACATCTCCGGGAGACCCTGGCCGATCAGCCGCGATCCACCCGACTGCCCCTGGTGGAAATGGCCTTTCCGCAGATTCGCCGGCGACCCGAAGCGGAGCTCGATGAATTCACGCGCCTGCTCGACGCGCTGGCGCGGGCCGACGGCGAGACCGATATGCACGAGTTCGCGCTCACCCGCCTGGTCGGTGCCCTGGTTCGGGACGCCTTGAGGCCGGCCCGGTCCGGGTCTTCGGGGCGCCACAAGCTCGCGTCACGCAAGCCCGAGGCGACCGAGCTGCTGGCCATCATGGCGCGCTACGGGCATCCGGAAAATCCGGCCGGGGCGGAGGCGGCCTTCGGCGCCGGCATGACCGAACTCGAGGGGCAGATTCCGACCATGCCGTCGACGGCGGGATGGGCCGGCCGGCTGGATGCGTTGCTGTCCCGCCTGGACTCGCTGCGGCCGGCCTCGAAGCACACCCTGGTGGTGGCCCTGCTGCGTTGCGCTGCGCACGACGAACGCGTGGTCGATGACGAACTCGATCTGCTGCGCGTCGTCTGCGCGCTGCTCCACGTGCCCCTGCCCCTCATGCGCTCGGCCGGGCGCCGATAGCCGATAGACCGCGCCGACCGGTGCGGCGGTTCAGGCCGCCTGTTCGGTGACTTTCGCGGCGGCCTTGTCCAGGATCATGTCGGCGGCTTTCTCCGCGATCATGACCGTCGGGGCATTCGTGTTGCCCCCGACCAGCGTGGGCATGATCGAGGCGTCGACCACGCGCAGACCTTCCAGGCCGCGGACCTTCAGCTGCGGGTCGACCACGGCGTGCGGGTCGCTGCCCATGCGGCAGGTGCCGACCGGGTGGTAGATGGTCTCGGCCTTGGTGCGTATGAACTCGATCAGGGCGTCGCGATCGCGCACGTCGTCGCCGGGATAGATCTCATGGGCGCGGAAGGCGCGGAAGGCGGGTTGTTCGAGGATCCGTCGTGACAGCCTGATGCATTCGAGCATCATCTCCAGGTCCTCGGCCTCGCTGAGGTAGTTGGCGTGGATGGCGATCGGCTCGCGCGAATCGCCGGAGCGAATGGCCAGGTGGCCGCGGCTGTGCGGGCGCAGGGGGCAGGCGTGCAGCGTGTAGCCGTCGCCGGGCAGGCGATTGCGGCCGTGATCGTCGAGCAGGGCCGGCACGAAGTGCATCTGGACGTCCGGGCGGTCGTCGCGCCCACGGCCGCTGACGAGGAAAGCGCCGGCCTCGGCGATGTTGGATGTGCCCTCGCCCTCGTGGTGCAGAAAATAGCGCAGGCCGACACGCAGTTCGTTGAGTTGGTCGTAGGTGACCGGCTGTGAACAGCGCGTCAGGGTGCACACGTCGAGATGATCCTGGAGATTGCGACCGACCTCGAGCAGTTCGTGCCGGCAACGCACGCCGGCCGACTCGAGCATTCCGGCCGGGCCGATGCCCGAGACCATCAGCAGCTGCGGAGAGTTGATCGCGCCGGCGGTCAGCAGCACTTCGCGTTCGGCCCGCGCCGTGCAGGTCACGCCGCGGCGCCGGTAGCGCACGCCGCCGATCCGGTCGCTGGCGGCGAAGATCAGGTCGAGCGCGAACGCGCCGGTGAGCACGGTCAGGTTGGGCCTGAACTTGACCGGGTTGAGATAACCGGCCGCCGTGCTGCAGCGGCGGCCCTGGCGCTGGGTGACCTGGTAGAAGCCGACGCCGCGCTGGGCCGCGCCGTTGAAGTCCGGGTTGCGGGCGAAGCCGGCCTGCTCGGCGGCCTGGATGAACACGTCGCTGAGCGGGTTGGTGTAGCCGAGATCCGAGACGCTCAGCGGCCCGCCGACGCCGTGCAGGTCGGATCCGCCGCGCGCCTGGTCCTCGGAGCGGACGAAATAGGGGAGCACCTCGTCCCAGCCCCAGCCCGGGTTGCCCGCCGCCGCCCAGTCGTCGTAGTCGGATCGATGGCCGCGCGAGTAGCACATGGCGTTGATCGAACTCGACCCACCCAGCACCTTGCCGCGCGGCCAGTAGAGGCGGCGATTGTTGAGCGCCGGCTCCGGTTCGGTCTGGTAATTCCAGTTCAGCGACTTGAAGTTGACCAGCTTGGACAGGCCGGCGGGCATGTGGATGAAGGGATTCCAGTCGCGCGGGCCGGCCTCAAGCAACAGCACGCTGACGTCGGGATCGGCGCTCAGCCGGTTGGCCAGAACGCAGCCGGCCGAACCGGCACCGACGATGATGTAGTCATAGGATCTGGGCATGGGGCGTCCGCCGAGTTTATCTCAGGCTCGATGATAGGCGCGGGAATTAGGCTTGGGGGTCTAGATTGGGCGGGGGCCGAGGGGTCAGGGGTCAGGCTTCGCCGGGCCTGCTGCACCCCGGTGATTTCTACAGCACGCGTAGGTCGGCGTCGCATCGCCGACGGACGACGGTTCGGATCTGGACACACGTGATCTACGCGGGTCCCGGCCGCCCAGGCCGTCCGTCGGGGACGCGGCCCCGACCTACGCAGCCCTCGATCTCTACAGCCTGTGCAACTGGCTCATCAGCCCGAAGCCGCTCAGACCTTCGTCGAATCCCCGCGTCAACCCGATCACCTTGAACTTCTCTCCCATCTCGCCGGGCAGGGTCAGGCGTTTGAGTTCGCCCGACAGCCGCAGCCGCTGGGCGTCGTCTTCGGCCGCTTCGACGGCCTCGTGGGCGCCGAGCGCGAGCAGGAAGCCCGCCTGGCTGGTGAAGCCGGCCACTTCGAGGCCGGCCAGGTCGCCGGCCTCGGCGACCGCGGTGAAATCGACGAAAGCGGAAATGTCGGTCAGTCCCGGCCATACGAAGGGATCGAAGTGCGCGCGGTGGCGGTAGTGGCAGACCAGCGTGCCGTCGGCGCGGTCGGGGTGGTAGTACTCCGCGCGCGGGTAGCCATAGTCGATGAACAGCGCCAGCCCGCGTGCGAGCGGCTCTGTGACCGTTTCGATCAAGCCGGGCAGGTCGACAGCGATCTCGCTGGTGTAGCCGGCCGGCAGCGACATGGAGAGGTTGCGTCGCAGGGTCTCGACGGCATCCTCCACCCGGGCGCGGGGCGGCGCGTCGCTCCAGCCGAAGCGGCTGTCTTCCAGCTGTACGCAGCGCTCCGTCAAGCCGCCCTGTTCGCCGATCCGGAAGCGCGCCACCGGCAGGGCGTCGATCACCTCGTTGCCAATGATGACGCCATCGAAGGCCTGTTCCGGCGGCCGGTCGATCCAGCGCACCCGCTCGCGCAGCGCCCCGGGCAGCCCCGCGAGCGCGTCGTGCTGCACCGTCCGAAGCGCCGCGCTGGGCTCGAGAATCAGGTATTCGCAGGGCGGGTTCGCCAGCGCCGGCAACAGGTCGCGCACGAGCGCGCCCGAGCCGGCGCCCAGTTCCATCAGCGTCCAGTCCGACCCCAGGGTCCGGGCGACCTCGTCACACTGGCGCGCCAGCGCGGCGGCGAACAGGCCGCCCTGTTCCGGCGCGGTCACGAAATCCCCGGCCGGGCCGAACTTGTGCAGGCCGTTGACGTAGTAGCCCAGACCGGGCTCGTACAATGCCAGGTTCATGAAGCGATCGAAGGGCATCGGCCCCGCGCTTTGAATTTCGTCCGCGATCGTGCGGCACAGTCGCTCGCTCAGGCGGGCCAGTTCGTCCGGCGGCTCGGGCAGGGACAGGGATGGAGAACGGGATGACGACAAGTCTCGAAGCACAGCTTGGACGTGTGGCGATTGTAACCGGCGCGGCCCGGCGCATCGGAGCGGTCATCGCCCGCGAACTGCACGGCCGCGGCCTCGACCTGGTGCTGCACTACCGCGGATCGGCCGACGAAGCCGGGGCCTTGCGCGACGAGCTGCAGGACCGACGCGCCCGCTCGGTGGTGCTGGTCCGGGCCGACCTGGCCGACGAAGCCGCGCCCGATCGCATCCGCGAGGCGGCCCTGGACGCCTTCGGCCGGATCGACGTGCTGGTCAACAATGCATCGGCCTTCTATCCGACCCCGATCGGCTCGACCGGGCCGGCGCACTGGGACGAACTGATGGCCAGCAACCTGCGCGCGCCCTTCTTCCTGGCGCAGGCCTGCGCGCCGGAGCTGGCGGCGAGAGAGGGCGCGATCGTCAACATGGTCGACATTCACGGGCTGGTGCCGCTGCCCAATCATCCGGTCTACAGTCAGGCCAAGGCCGGCCTGATCGCGCAGACACGTTCGCTTGCAGGCGAACTGGCGCCCGAGGTGCGCGTCAACGGCGTAGCCCCCGGCGCCATCCTGTGGCCCGAGAGCGAGCAATCGCCGGAAGCGGGCCGGGAAATCCTCGAACGCGTGCCGCTCAAGCGCCAGGGTCGCCCCGAGGACATCGCCGGCGCCGTCGCCTTCCTCGCCCTCGACGCCCCCTACATCACCGGCCAGATCCTCGCCGTCGACGGCGGGCGGCTGTTGAGTATGTAGGGGTCAGGATTCAGGGGTCAGGATTCAGGGTGGCAACATCCCGCCTTGCGGGGCGGCCTGGCCGCGATATCGAACCGAAGCCCGCGTAGGTCGGGGCCGCGTCCCCGACGGACGACGGATCGGGTCTGTACACGCGTGAGCTACGCGTGTCCCGGCCATCCAGGTTGCCTGCCCCCGTGCTTCCTCGTTTTTTTTAATGTGTCCTTGGCGCCTTTGCGTCTTTGCCAGAGGCCGACACGGCGACCCATCGGGCCTGTACACACCCGCTACGCGTGTTCAGGATCGAGGTATCGGCCGTCGGCGATGCGACGCCGACCTACGCAGGATTCGAAGATCGTCCGTCGGCGATGCGACGCCGGCCTGCACAGGCCCCGATCCGACAGCGCGGCGTTGCCGCCTCCCGAATCCCGGCCGCTGACGCCTGAAACCCGAAGCCTTCCCTTCAACCACTTCCCCACCAATTGGGCGAGGCCGATTGCCTGTCGCCCAGCTCGGCCGGCTCGAGGGAACGATCGCCCTCGAATTCATCCCAGTGCTCGGAAAATGTCTTGCCCGTTTCCGGGTGTTTCAGCCCGGGCGCCAGGTCGGCGAGCGGCTTGAGCACGTGGGCGTACTTAAGGATTTCGCCGCGCGGCAGGGTCAGTCCGTCGAAGTCGCCGACCTTGTCGTCGTGCAACAGGATGTCGATGTCGAGCGTGCGGTCGGAGAACTTCGGCTGGCTGCGGTCGCGTCCGTACTCGTCCTCGAGCGCGGTCAGCCAGTCCTTGAGTTCGCCCGGCGTCAGGTCGGTTTCGATGCGTGCCGCGCAATTGAGAAAGTCGTTGCCCGAAAAGCCGACCGCAGTCGACCGGTAGACCGGGGAAACGGCCGTGTTGGCGAAGTTGCGGTACAGCGCCCGGACGCCGGCGCGGATATTGGATTCGGCGTTCCGGTTCGATCCCAGCCCTAGGTATGCCGTGCTCATGGTTTTCGACCTCGCTCGATGCGGATGCCGACCGACTTCGAGCCCCTCACGGCGCCGGGCTTGTCCAGCTCCAGCCGCAGCCAGTCGACGGGGAACTCG
>CAZSGS010000016.1:0-14020 GCA_964606365.1 uncultured Wenzhouxiangella sp.
TTTGCGCCTTTGCGAGAGGCTTTTAAGATTCAGCCCCCGAACGGATGCCGGAGGATGACGTTGGCGTCGCGTTCGGGGCCGGTCGACAGCATGTGCACCGGTGCCTCGATCAGTTCTTCCAGGCGGTCGAGGTAGGCGCGGGCCTCGGCCGGCAGTTTGTTCTGGTCGGTCAGCCCCTGGGTCGAGCCGTCCCAGCCGGGCATGTCCTGGTAGACCGGCGTGGCGCGCTCCCATTCCTCGGCGCCCACCGGAAAGCCCTCGACACCGTCGTAGTCGACGCAGATCCGCACGCGCTCGAAGGTATCGAGCACGTCGAGTTTGGTAATGCAGAGCCCGGTCACGCCGTTGATGCGCACCATGCGTCTGAGCGCCACCGCGTCCAGCCAACCGCATCGGCGTGGGCGCCCCGTGGTGGCACCGAACTCGACGCCGCGCTCGGCCATCATGCGGCCGTCGTCGTCGTGCAGCTCGGTCGGAAACGGGCCGGAGCCGACCCGGGTCGTGTACGCTTTTGTAATCCCCAGAACGTAGTCGATATCGCCGGGGCCCACGCCCGTGCCGGTCATGACGCCGCCGACGGTGGTATTCGACGAGGTCACGAATGGATAGGTGCCGTGATCGATATCGAGCAGGCTGCCCTGGGCGCCCTCGAAGAGTACGGCACGGTTGTCGCGGCGCAGCTGGTGGAGTTCACCGGTCACGTCGGCAAACATCGGCTTGAGCTCTTCGCCCATGGCGGCGGCCTCTTCGGCGATGCGGTGGCCATCGACGGGGTCGGCATCGTAGTACTGCGTCAGCAGGAAGTTGTAGTAATCGACCAGTCCGCCGAGCTTCTCCTCGAGGCGCACGGGATCGGCCAGATCGGCCAGACGCAGGCCCATCCTCGACGCCTTGTCCTCGTAAGCCGGCCCGATGCCTCGGCCGGTCGTGCCGATCGCCTTCTTGCCGCGCGCCAGTTCCTTGGCCCGATCGAGCGCTTCATGAAAGCCCAGGATGGCGGGACAGGCAGGCGAGATCCCCAGGCGCGGACGCACGTCGATCCCCTTGTTCTCCAGGCCGCGAATCTCGGAGATGAGCGCATGGGGTGCGACGACCACGCCGTTGCCGACCAGGCAACGCGCCCGCTCGGTGAGGACCCCTGACGGGATCACGTGCAGAACGGTCTTCTCACCACCCACAACCAGTGTATGGCCGGCATTGTGACCGCCCTGGAAGCGCACGACGGCGTCGGTGTCGTGGGCCAGGAGATCGACGATCTTGCCTTTGCCCTCGTCGCCCCACTGGGTACCGAGTATCACGACGGATCGAGACATTTTGGTCTTCCCCGAAATTGAATGTCAGCCGACGAGGTGGAAGATCACCGCGCCGATGAGGATCAGCACCACGCCGCCCGCCCGCAGGCTACGGTCGGGCAGCGTGGCGGCCTGGCCGACCATGTTGCGCCAGCCGCGCGGGCTGATGGCCGGCATCAGGCCCTCGATGATCAGCACCAGACCGCTTGCGAGCAGGAGGTCGCCCCACATGCTGGCAGGTTAGTCTTGCTGCTTGTCGAGATAACGGAAGAAGTCCGACTCGGCATCGAGCAGCATCACGTCGTTGTCGGTTCCGATGCTCTTGTCATACGCCTGCAGGCTGCGCCAGAACGAGTAGAACTCGCGATTCTCGTTGAAAGCCCCGGCATAGGTCGACGCCGATTGCGCATCACCCTCGCCGCGCAGACGCTGCCCGTCCCGCTCGGCCTCGGCCAACAGGATGCGCACGCGACGATCGGCATCGGCGCGAATGCGCTCGGCCTCTTCTCGACCGAGAGAGCGCAACTCGTTGGCGTACTCGGTTCGCTGCGTCTCCATGCGGTCGAACACCGAAGTCAGCACTTCGTCGGTCAGCTCGATCTTCTTGATGCGCACGTCGATGACGTCGATGCCGAAATCCTCGAAGCGACGATCGGCCCGAGTCACCAGCTGCTCCATCATGTCGCGGCGCTGTTCGGAAACCACTTCGCTGAGCGTACGCTGGGCGAACTCGTCGCGCAGGTCGTTGCGGATCAGCTCGGACAAGCGCGCGCGGGTGAACACCTCGTCGCCGCGCGTGGCCACGTAGTAGTCGCGCGGCGACATGATCCGCCACTTGACGTAGTAGTCGACTTCAACGAACTTCTGCTCGGCCGTGTTCATCTGCTCCGGCCGCATGTCCATGGTGATGAGCCGATTATCGAACTTGCGGACGTTGTTGATGAAGGGCATCTTCAAGTGCAGGCCCGGCTCGTAGTCCGCCCGAACGACCTCACCAAGACGGAACTTGATGGCGTATTCGGTTTCCTTGACGATGAACAGGCTGCTGATGGCGACCACCAGCGCGGCGATGAGAAGGATGGGTAGAAGTAGTCTCATCTCAGCGGCCCTCCCGGCCAGTGCGGCCTCTTGAATCTTCGCGGCTGGGCCCGGGCCCCGAATTCTGCCCGCGCTGCTGCTCCTGCGGGGTCATCAGCGGCGGTGCGGCCAACGCCGGGTTGCCGTCGCGGATGCGATCGAGCGGCAGGTAGAGCATGTTGTTGCTCGACGAGACGTCCAGCAGCACCTTGGACGACCGGCCGAAGACCTCTTCCAGCGTTTCCAGGTAGAGACGCTCACGCGTCACTTCGGGCGCCAGTTTGTACTCGGCCAACAGCGCCTCGAAACGATCGGCCTCACCCTCGGCCTGGGCGATCTTGGAGTCACGGTAACCTTCCGCCTCCTCGAGAATGCGTGCAGCGCGGCCACGCGCCTCGGGAACGACCTGGTTGGCATAGGCCTGCGCCTCGTTGGCGAAACGGATCTGGTCCTCGCGGGCACGCACGACGTCGTCGAAGGCCTGTCGCACCTGCGAGGGCGGGCGCACTTCCTGCAGGTTGAACGACGTGATCTCGATACCCACCTCGTAGCGATCGATGATTTCTTCCAGCAATGCCTGGGTGTCGAGCGCGATCTGCCCACGGCCGATCTCCAGGATGAAATCCATGTTGTTGGTACCGACGATTTCGCGGATGGCGCTGTCGGACGCGTGCGCGAGCGAAGCTTCCGGCTGCGAGACGTTGAACAGGAAGTTTTCCGGTTCGAGCACCCGGTACTGCACGGCGTAGGCAAGGTCGATGAGGTTCTCGTCGCCGGTCAGCATGCGGGTGGAGTTTTCCAGCGAACGCACGCGGCTGACATTGACCGTTTGCATCTCTTCGACGGGTTGCGGAAAGGTGAACTTCAACCCGGGATTGAGCGTGCGGTTGTATTCGCCGAACCGAAGCACGACACCGCGTTCGGATTCGTCAACGATGTGGATGGAACTCCAGACGACCCAGATCACCAGCAGTAGAACGACCAGGCCGACAATGGGCGCGAAAGACCCGCCGCCCGGGCCGCCCTTGCCGCCGCCGTCGTCGCCACCGCCGCCCATGATCTTCTTCAGGCGCCGCTGTACGTTGGCAAACACTTCGTCCAGGTCGGGTGGCTGCTGGCCGTTGCCCCCTTTCCAGGGGTCTCGGTCACCGCCGCCGCCACTGCCGCGTCCGGGTTCATTCCAGGGCATTGATCTCTCCGTGATTGGTCCTCGCGCCGGGCGGTCGGCCAGCCGATTGCGGCCGAATCCCTGCTGTCACATCGAGCCGTGCGACGCTCGATATCGGTAATCGCTTAGTTTAACAGGAGTTGTTCAGCCAATTGTCCATCAGCACCTTTCAATCGCGCCAGCTTGCGGGCGTCGCGCTGATCGAGATCGACCTCCAACCGGCTCGAGCCGTCGTCCTCGACCCGCTCTTCCAGAACGACGCCCAGATCGAACAGGCGCGAGCGCAGTCGCTGGCCCTCCACCGGCACGTGGATACGCCGCCGGATGCGGCCCTCGGCAAGGCGCTCGGAAAGCGCCGTGGCCAGGTCATCGAGCCCCTCGCCGGATTCGGCCGAGAGCCAGACCGAGGCAATGCGACCCTCGGCGTCACGTTCCATGCCCGCCTCGCGCTCGATCAGATCCACCTTGTTGAAGACCTTGAGCGTCGGCAGCGCTCCGGCCCCGATATCGCCGAGCACCGCATCAACCACCGCCTGCTGCTGCAAACGGTCCGGGTCGGCGGCATCGATGACGTGGATGACCAGGCTGGCCGACAGTGTCTCCTCCAGCGTCGACCGGAAAGCGGCGACCAGCTCGTGCGGCAGCTCCCGGATGAACCCCACCGTGTCTGACATCAGGACGGACGAGCCGGCCAGGCCCTCGATGCGGCGCACGGTGGGGTCCAGCGTGGCGAACAGCTGGTCGCGCGCCATGACCTCGCCGAGCGTCAGGCGGTTGAACAGGGTCGACTTGCCGGCGTTGGTGTAGCCGACCAGCGCGACCAGCGGAATGTCGCCGCGATTGCGGGCACGCCGGCCCTGCTCGCGCCGCTGCTGCACCTTCTCGAGCCGGGCGGTGAGCTGCCGGATGCGGATACCGAGCAGGCGACGGTCGGTCTCGAGCTGGGTTTCGCCGGGACCGCGCATGCCGATACCGCCGCGCTGGCGCTCGAGGTGAGTCCAGCCTCGCACCAGGCGAGTGGACAAATGACGCAGCTGGGCCAGCTCGACCTGCAGCTTGCCTTCGTGGGAGCGCGCGCGTTGAGCGAAGATGTCGAGAATCAGCGTCGTCCGGTCGAGCACCCCGCGCTTGAGGCGGCGCGCGAGATTCCGCTCCTGGACGGGGCTGAGCCGGGCGTTGACCAGTACCAGACCGGCTTCGCAGGCGTCGGCGCGCTCGCGCACCTCGTCGACCTTGCCGCTGCCCACCAGGTAGCCGGGATCGGGCGTGTCGCGCGGCGCGAGCACCTCGTCAACCACGTCGAGGCCCGCCGACCGGGCCAGCAGGCGGAACTCGGTACGCGATTCCTCACCCTGATCGGGCTTGAAAACCGGATGCAGCAGCAGCGCCCTGGAAGCACTGCCGGCCGCCGCTGGCGCGAAATCCTCAATCAGGGCTCTTCGTCCTCCGCCACGTCACCGATGTGAACATTCCTGGCCGGCACGACGGTGGAAATGGCATGTTTGTAGATCATCTGACTGACCGAATTCTTCAGCAGGACCACGAAGTTGTCGAACGATTCGATCTGCCCCTGCAGCTTTATGCCGTTGACGAGGAAGATCGACACCGGGACACGCTCGCGGCGCAGCGCATTGAGAAACGGATCCTGCAACGACTGACCCTTGGACATGTTGACTCTCCTTGAAAGTTCTTATTGGACTTAATAATTCTTATGGGGTCGATGCCAGGTCGGAAACCGACCACGGAGCCGGCGCACATTCACTCGGATGGATGCCGAATTCGTGATTGTGCAAAAAAGTCACCTACCTGCCTGAAAATCAACTCAATTGTACGTTGTTGCAGTGAATCATGCCACAACGTGCCCGGCAACCGACGCAGCGCCGTGAGCTGTCGCTTGGCCAGTTGCCGGGAAGCCGCAACAGCCTGGCGGCGACATTCGCCGACGCTCGACCCGCCTTCGAGATGGGTCCAGACCTGACGGTAGCCGACGCTCTTCATCGAAGCGTGATCGGCCGTCAGCGCCGGGCGCGCCCTGAGGCGCTCCACTTCGCGAACAAAGTCAAGATGGAGCATCTGGTCGAAGCGTCTTTCGATGCGTTCATGCAAAATATGGCGGTCGCGGGGCGTCAGGACAAGGCGAAGGGCGTCGAGCCGGGGGTAGCGATTGTGTCGGCGATGGGCGCTCGGCCCCCGGCCGGTCAGACGCAGAATTTCGATGGCACGCTGTATGCGCTGGACATCGCCGGGCCGAATGGCCGCCGCCGCGACCTGGTCGTGTCGCGCCAGCTCGGCATGCAGGGTCGACCATCCGCGTTCGGCAGCCTCGGCGGCGATCGTCTCGCGCAGCTTCCGATCGGCCGGCGGCATGGGATCGAGCCCGTAGAGCAACGCCCGGTAGTAGAGCATGGTCCCCCCGACCAGCACCGGCCAGCGGCCGGCGGCGTGAATGCGGCGAATCTCCGCCGCGGCGTCGGCTGCGAATTCGGCGGCCGAGTAAGTCTCTTCCGGGTTACGAATGTCGATCAGGGCATGGGGGTGGCGAGCCAGGGTCGGTGCATCGGGCTTGGCCGAGCCGATATCGAGACCGCGATAGACCTGGGCGGAATCGACGCTCACCAATTCAACGGGGAATCGCTCGTGCAGTGCGAACGCGGCCGCGGTCTTGCCGGCGGCGGTCGGCCCCATCAGAAAAATGGCCGGCGGCAGGACGCGCTCGGACCGTTCGCTACTGGCCACGCAGGAAAAGCCGGTCGAGCGCCTTCATGTCGAGCTGAACCCAGGTCGGCCGCCCGTGATTGCACTGGTCCGAGCGCTCGGTTCGCTCCATGTCACGCAGAAGGGCATTCATCTCGTCGATATTCAGGCGCCGATTGGCGCGCACCGAACCGTGGCAGGCGATGGTCGACAGCAGTTCATCGAGCACCATTTCGATACGTTGACTCTGGCCCAGCTCGACCAGGTCGGCGAGCACGTCGCGCACCAGTCCCTGGCCGTCGGCCCTCGACAACAGCGCCGGCACTGCCCGAATCACGACCGCCTCCGGACCGGCCAGGCCGAGCTCGAAACCGAGCCGACGCAATTCTTCGACGTGCGATTCCAACGCCCGCGCCTCGCGCCCTGAAACGGCGATTCTCTCCGGCACCAGCAACTGTTGGGAACGCACCCGCTCCTCCCGCCAGGCCTGCTTGAGTTGCTCGTAGACAATGCGCTCGTGGGCCGCGTGCATATCGACCACCACCATGCCGTCGGCGTTCTCGGCGAGGATGAAGACACCGTGGATCTGGGCGACGGCAAAACCAAGTGGCGGGATGGCGTCGCGATCGCTACCGGCCGTTGCCCGCGGGGTTCGCGCAAGCTCGGCGTAGCGCGAAACGGTCTCGGCCACGCCCAGGCCCAGCCCGGCCTGGCCGGCGCCCTGCTGAGGCCGGAAAGCCGCCGGCGCGGCCGCGTGAGCGCGCGAGGCGGCGGCCGTCTGGGCCGCCTCGCTCCCCGGGCGCGTGTCGGAGAGGGCGTGGTGAATGGTCTTGAAGAGAAAGTCGTGAACGAGCCGGCCGTCGCGGAAACGCACCTCGTGCTTCTGCGGGTGCACGTTGACATCGACACGCTGCGGGTCGAGTTCGAGCATCAGCGCGAAAGCCGGATGCCGTCCGTGGTAGAGCACGTCGCGATAGGCCTGTCGCACGGCGTGCGCTACCAGCCGATCGCGCACCAGGCGCCCGTTGACGAAAAAGAACTGCAGGTCCGCCTGGCTGCGCGAAAACCCCGGACGTGCGATCCAGCCGCTCAGCCGCAGCCCGGCGTGTGGCTCGTCGAGCACGATCGCCTGCTCCATGAAGGCATCACCGCAGACGGCAGCCACGCGCCGGTTGCGCGACGCCTCGTCCGATGCCGGCGCCAGGCTGCGCACCGCGCGCCCGTCGTGGGCCAGGTCGATACCGACGTCCATACGCGCCAGGGCGAGGCGCTTGAGCAGGTCGTCGATGTGTCCGAACTCGGTGCGTTCGGTGCGCATGAACTTGCGGCGTGCCGGCGTGTTATAGAACAGGTCGCGAACCTCGATCAGCGTACCCTCGGGCATTCCGGCGGGCCTGATGTCGCCAACTGCCCCGCCCTCGGCCTCGAGCTCGTAGCCGCTGTCGGCGCCGGCCACGCGCGAGGCCAGTCGCAGCCGCGACACCGAGGCAATCGACGCCAGGGCCTCGCCGCGAAAGCCGAGGCTGGCGACACCTTCGAGGTCGTCGAGCGACTCGATCTTGCTGGTGGCGTGGGCGCTCAGGGCCAGGGCAAGCTCGTCGCGACCGATCCCGCTGCCGTCATCACTCACCCGGATTCGCCGCGCCCCGCCCCGCTCGGCCTCGACCCGGATGCGGCGGCTGCCGGCATCGAGGCTGTTCTCGACCAGTTCCTTGACGATTGACGCCGGCCGCTCGATGACCTCGCCGGCGGCAATCTGGTTGACGAGATGTACGGGCAGCTTGCGGATCGGCATGGCGCCCAGTTTACCGGAGCGCGATGTCTCGAGGGGTCAGGATCCCGTCGGGATGACGAGCACGGCGCCGGGGTGGATGACGTCGCCATCGATATTGTTGGCCTGGCGAATGCGCGTGACGCTGGTACGGTACTTTCGGGCGATCACGCCCAGGGTGTCTCCCTGTTCGACGATATGGCGATCGCGGTCGCGGTTGGCGGCAATCCAGGTGCCCTGCGGCGCGGTATCGAAGAAGTGCTGCCGAACACCGCCGACGATGGCCTCGGCGACTTGCCGGCGATGCGTGCCGCTTTTCAGATTGGTTTCGTCGCGCGGATTACTGATGAAACCGACCTCCACGAGCACACTGGGCACGTCGGGCGAGCGCAGCACGACGAAATTGGCACGCTCGACGCGTTCGCGGTGCTGCTTGCCTACGCGACCGAGCTGGCCGAGGATCGACTCGGCCGCCTCGGTGCTGTACTCCATGGCGACGTTCTGCGACAGGTCCAGCAGAACGGAACTGAGCACGTCGTCGCCGCGGTCGAGCTTGACGCCGCCAACCAGGTCCGAGCGGTTTTCGCTCCTGGCGAGAAGACGCGCCGCTTCACTCGAGGCCCCCCGACGCGAGAGCACGTAGACCGAACTGCCGCGCACGCGGAAATCGCGGAACGCGTCGGCGTGAATGGATACGAACAGGTCTGCCCGCGCCTCGCGCGCCCGGGCATAGCGTTCCTCCAGGGGAACATAGTAGTCGCCGGTGCGAATCAGCACGCCGCGCATGCCAGGCTCGTCATCCACCTGCTGCTTGAGCTCGCGCGCGAGCGCCATGACGACGGATTTCTCTTGCGTCCCGCCGGGGCCGATGGCGCCGGGGTCCTCGCCGCCGTGACCGGCATCGATGGCCACGATCATGTCCCGCTCCCCTTCCATGGCCGGCTTCACCGCCTCGCGCACGCGCTCGTCCGGCGACTGCGCGTCGCGCGGATAGAGATCGACGACCAGGCGATGGCCGTACTCACCGGCCGGGGCAAGCAGAAAACTCTGGGGGCGAACGTCGTCTTCCAGGTCGAGCACCACGCGCAGGTGCTCACCGTCACGCACGCCGTGGCGCACGCGCCGGATGACACCGCTGTGTTCCTCGTCGACTTCCAGCGCCCCTTCGAGATCGACGCTGTCGATATCGATCACAACGCGCGAGGGGTTGTCGAGGGTAAAGAGACGGTACTCCACCTGCTCGTCCAGGTCGAGAACCGCGCGGGTATTGTCCGGACCGGCCCAGACACGCAGGCTGCGCACTTCCCCCGCGACCGCGGAGAACGCAACCATGGTCAGCATCAGCCCGATCAGGAAAACCGGCTTGCGCATGTAGAAACGATCCTCGACCGCAAGTTCGCTCCAATATTGCACCCGAAAATATTTTTTTTCAAGTCAAATCGGAGGTTTGCAATATATTCCCAGAAGCCACATCGGGAAATGCCGTCAACTTGCCGAACCTGCGTGCACGTCGCGTCCCGGAATCAGGAAAATCGAGGGCTTGTGCCGATCAGTTCAGCGCTCACCGCCGACCGGCGACCTCCCGTGGCCGTCGGCGGCGAGTCCGGGCTCAGGCCGACTTCAGCCGGATATCGAGCAGCCTGGACAGCTCACGGCGACGCGGACCGGTGAGAATGTCGGCCAGCGTGTAACGATCGAGGACGTTCAGGAAAGCGTTGCGGGCTTCGACCAGCATGCCGGTGAGCGCACAAGCCGGCGTGATCACGCACTCGTTTCCCGGGCGCATGCACTCGACCAGACCGAGATCCGGCTCCATGGCACGAACGATGCGACCG
Organism: uncultured Wenzhouxiangella sp.; assembly: GCA_964606365.1. Taxonomy (GTDB): domain Bacteria; phylum Pseudomonadota; class Gammaproteobacteria; order Xanthomonadales; family Wenzhouxiangellaceae; genus Wenzhouxiangella. The sequence goes on from CAZSGS010000016.1 coordinate 9,838, forward strand.
ACGTTCAGTCGCGAGCAATCGCTCGAGAGCGTCAGACCGCCGCCCACGCCACGCACCGACTCGATAAAACCTTCAGCGGCCAGTTGCTGGACCACCTTCATCAGATGGTTGCGGGAAATCCCGTAGGCCTCGGAGATTTCGCGAATGGTGCAGCGACGATCGTCGTGCAGGCCCAAGTAGATGAGCACGCGCAAAGAGAAATCGGTGTACTGGGTCAGGCGCATCGCGGCATTTTAACCCGCCGCTCGACAGCTTTTGTATAGTGACCCTTCACATTACCGCCGCGACGGCCACGGGAACCGCATGCCGCAAAAGCACACCACGGCCGCTCACGCCGCAATGGACACGCACCGGGTATTCAACCAGCCCGCGCCGCTGGCCGACTACGATCCCCTCGAACGCCACCCCGCGCTCCGGGAAGCACTGCAGCGTGAAGGAGGTGGGGCGTTCGAACACGAGGTTGCGGCATTCGCCCGTCTGGCGGCGACCGAGATCGGGCCGCTCGGGTTCGAGGCCAACGAGTTCACGCCGCGTTTGAGAACCCACGACCGCTTCGGCCACCGGATCGACCGCGTCGACTACCACCCCGCCTACCACCGCATCATGGCGATCGGGCTCGAGCACGGCCTGGCCAGCCTGACCTGGTCTGGCAAGACCGGGGCACGCATAGCCCGTTCGGCCATGATGTTCCTGCACAACCAGTTCGAGGCCGGCACGATGTGCCCGATCACCATGACGCACGCCGTGGTGCCCGCCTTGCGCGCACAGCCGGAAGTGGCGGCCGAGTGGGAGCCGCGCGTTCTGGCTTCGGACTATGACCCGCGTTTTCTGCCGCCGGGCGAGAAACGCGGCGTGACCCTGGGCATGGCCATGACGGAGAAACAGGGCGGTTCCGACGTGCGCGCCAACACCACGCGCGCCACGCCGGTGGGGCAGCCGGGCCCGGGACGCGCGTACGAACTGGTCGGTCACAAGTGGTTCTGCTCGGCACCGATGTGCGACGCCTTCCTGACACTTGCGCAGACCGACGCGGGCCTGAGCTGCTTCCTGGTGCCGCGTTTCCGGCCGGACGGCTCGGTCAACCCGTTGCGCATCATGCGCTTGAAGGACAAGCTGGGTAATCGCTCGAATGCATCCTCGGAAATCGAGTATCCGGGGACCTGGGCGGTGATGGTCGGTGAACCCGGTCGCGGCGTCGCGACCATCATCCGAATGGTGGCCGAAACCCGTCTCGATTGCGTGATCGGATCCGCCTCGCTGATCCACAAGGCGGTCGTCGAGGCCATCCACCACTGCCGCGGACGAGAGGCCTTCGGTGCAAGGTTGGCGGATCAGCCGCTGATGCAGAACGTGCTCGCCGACCTTGCGATCGAATCGGAAGCTTCGGTCGCTCTGGCCATGTTTCTGGCGGGCCAGTTCGAGCGCGCCAGCGGCGGCGACGAAGGCGCCGAACGAATCGCGCGCATCGCCACGCCGGTGGCCAAGTACTGGGTATGCAAGCGCGCCGTGGGTGCCATCAACGAGGCCCAGGAGTGCCTGGGGGGCGCGGGCTATGTCGAAGAGACGATACTGCCCAGGCTCTACCGCGAAGCCCCGGTCAACGCCATCTGGGAAGGTTCGGGCAACGTTCAGTGCCTGGACGTTCTGCGCGCGGCGACCCGGGATCCGCGTTCCATCGAGGCCTTGCTGGAGAGACTTGACGTTCAACGCGCCGCCCACGCGGGTATCGGGCGACGTCTCGACGAATTCAGGGATCGGCTCGCGCAGCCCGATGGAGCGGTCGCCCAGGCGCGGCAGCTGACCGAGGACCTCGCGCTGTGCCTGCAGGCGACGGTGCTGATCGAAGCCGACAGCCCGCTCGCAGAAGCCTTCTGTCGCACCAGGCTCACCCCACGCGGTGCCGGACTGTACGGCGGGCTCGACCAAGGTATTGATTTTGAAGCCATCATCGAGCGAACATTGCCGGCTTGAGCGGTGTGGGAAAGGGGCGGTTGAAAGCACGGCCGACACGCTCCATGTTAATTGGTTCATCAAATTCGAACGCAGGATCACCATGGAAATTGCCAACAACACCGTCGTCAGCATCGACTACACCCTGACCGGAGATGACGGCCAGGTCATCGATACCTCCGAGGGCCGCGAGCCCCTGGAGTACCTGCACGGTCACCAGAACATCATTCCCGGGCTGGAGAAGGCGATCGAAGGCAAGACGGAGGGCGACGAGCTCGAAGTGGCCGTCGATCCCGAAGAAGGCTACGGCCCCTATCGCGACGAGCTTGTCCAGGACGTGCCGAAGGAGGCCTTCGACGGCGTCGACAAGGTCGAGCCGGGCATGACCTTCCGGGCCGAGTCCAACGCCGGCCCGATGACGGTCACGGTCAAGGAAGTCGGCGACGAAACCGTCACCGTCGACGGCAACCATATGCTGGCCGGCCAGGTGCTCAACTTCCAGGTCGCCGTCAAGGGCGTGCGCGAAGCCACCGAGGAAGAAGTGTCCCAGGGCACGGTCGCCGGCTGAACGCTTCGGCAAAATTCGTGTCAGCGACGAGGGCCTCCACGCGAGGCCCTTTTCGTTTCCGGCGGCGGGAGATTGGGTATCATCCGCGCCAAGCCCCTGACGGTTGCGTAACGCCGATGGCAACCCGATGACGCACTGGCATGCCCTGACCCCGGACGAGGCGCTCGAGCAACTCGAGAGCACGCGCGAGGGGCTGAATACGGCCACGGCCCGCCGCCGACATGAAAGCGAGGGGCCCAACACGCTGCCTGCGACGCCGCGCCGACCCTTGTGGCGACGCCTGCTGGCCCAGTTCCACAACATCCTGATCTACGTACTGATCGTCGCCGGCATCGAGGAAGGCCGCGGCGTCTACGACAACATCCGCAAGGCCGTGCTGTTCATTCTGCCGACCAACGCCGCCGAGGCGCTGGTCGTCGCGATCGCGGTGTTGGCTGGCATGGCGCTGCCGATCACCCCGGTGCAGATCCTGTGGATCAACATGGCCACCGCGGTGACGCTGGCGCTCGCGCTGGCCTTCGAGCCAACCGAGGGAGACGTGATGCGGCGCGCACCGCGCCCGCAGTCCGAAGGCCTGATCACCAGCTTCGTGGCCACCCGCATCGTCTGGGTCGGGCTGGTACTCACCGGCGCCACCTTCGCCCTGTTCCACTGGAGCCTGACCGGCAACGGCGACGAGGCGCTCGCCCGCACGCTGGCGGTCAACCTGCTGGTGGCCGGCGAAATCCTCTACCTGTTCAACTGTCGACGCCTGTTCGCTCCCAGCCTGACCCGCGAGGCCCTGACCGCCAACCGCTGGGCCTGGCTGATGGTCGGCATCCTGGTCGTTCTGCAGCTCGGCTTCACCTACCTGCCGTTCGCGCAGTGGATCTTCGGCACCACCGGGCTGGCGCCGGGGCACTGGCTGCTGATTCTCGCGCTCATGGCACCCCTGATGCTGCTGGTCGAACTGGAGAAATGGTGGTGGCGGCGCCGGCTCGCCCGGACGGGCTGAGCGTGCAATCGCGCTGTCATCGCCCCCGCGTTGTCGCGCGCAAACGCGCGGTGAGCAAGGGCGGCACCAGCAGCACGTAGGCCAGGCAGGCCAGACCGATCGTCCGCAAACCGACCGCAAGCTCGAACAGCAGGCCCAGCACCACCGGCCCCGCCGCGGTGGACAGCACCATCAGGGCGGCGTAGACGCCGCGAATCATCCCCAGCCGGGCAGAACCGAACAGCTCCACCCAGACGGCGCCGCTGACCACGCCGTTGACACCGGCGCTCATGCCCAGCCCGGCGAACATCACCCACATCGAAACGGACGGCGGCAATACACCCAACGAGAGGACGCCGAGCCCGAGAGGAAGCAGGTAGACGCGCAACAGTGCGCGGGCGCTGAAGCGGTCGACCAGCCGGCCGCCACCAAAGGCCGCCAGGGCCTGCATCGCCGCGAACAGGACGAAGCCCGAAGCAACTTGCGACAGCGACCAGCCCAGGCGCTCGGCCAGCGATCCCTGGTGCAGGAAAAGCGCCGTCACCACCAGAGGCGAGACCAGCACCACCGAGAGCGTGCGCAGGAAATGTCCATGGACGAAAAGTTTGCGGCGCGTGGTGATGACCGCGAACCCGTCCGTCTCGGAGGCGTCGACTTCACGACCGCGCCCGACCAGCGGCCGGGCCAGCCAC